>CAYXCT010000028.1:0-16076 GCA_964463435.1 uncultured bacterium
CCAGGCCTTCACCTGGCGCGCCACCTCCTTGAAGAGCCACTCGCCCAGCGGCACGATCAGCCCGGTGTCCTCGGCCAGGGGGATGAAGCTGTCCGGGAAGACCAGTCCCATCTCGGGGTGCTGCCAGCGCACCAGCGCCTCCAGGCCGCAGATGCGGCCGTCCGCGAAGCTCACCTGGGGCTGGTAATAGGCCACCAGCTCGCCGCGCTCCAGGGCGTGGCGCAGGCTGTTCTCCAGGGTCAGGCGCTCGAAGGCCCGCGCGTTCATGGCCGTGGTGTAGAGCTGGTAGGTGTTGCGGCCCTGCTCCTTGGCGCGGGCCAGCGCGGCATCGGCGTTGCGCATCAGCGTGGCGGCATCGGCGCCATCGGCCGGGTAGAGGGCCAGGCCCAGCGACAGGGTCAGGTGGGCCTCCTGGCCGCCCAGGTCAAAGGGCTGGCGGAAGCTGTCCACGATGCGCTGGGCCACCTGGGCCGCGGCCTCGGGCCCGGCCACGGGCAGGCGCACGATGAACTCGTCGCCGCTCAGGCGGGCCAGGCCGGCATCGCCGCCCAGCACCTGCCCCAGCCGCAGGCCCACCGCGCGGATGCTGGCGTCGCCGGCCTGGTGCCCCAGGGTGTCGTTGATCTTCTTGAAGCGGTCCAGGTCCATCACCAGCACCGCCAGGCAGGCGGCCGGGTCGCCGGCCTCGCGGGCCCGCGCCAGCTCCAGCGCCAGCTGGTCCTGGAAGAGCACGCGGTTGGGCAAGCCGGTGAGCGGGTCGTGCAGGGCCTGGCGCCGCAGGTCCTCGCGGGCCTGGTCGCGGTCGCTCAAGTCGCGCACCGCGCTCACCAGGGCCGGCCGGCCCTGGTACTGGCAGCGCCGGGTGCTGAACTCCAGGGCCACCGGGCTGCCGTCGCGGCGGCGGCCCTGCACCTCAAAGAGGTCCTCGTCGCGCGCCTCCAGATGCTGGCGCAGCAGCCCGGCCTGGGAGGCATCCACCAGGGCCATCACCTCCAGGCCCTCCAGCTCGCCGGCCCCGTAGCCCAGGGTGCGCGCCAGGGCCAGGTTGGCCTCCAAGATGCGGCCCTCGCGGTGCACCACCACCCCGTCGAAGGCGGCCGAGAGCAGGCTGCGGTAGCGCTCCTCGCTCTCCATCAGGTCGCGCTGGGCGCGGCGGCGCACGGTGATGTCCTTGAAGAGCAGGATGACGCGCAGCGGCGCGCCGGGCAGGTACTTGACGGCCAGCTCCAGGTCCACCCGGCTGCCGTCGGGCCGCTCCACCACGATCTCATAATGGTCCGGCTCGGGCAGACCCCGCATGCGGTTCTCACGGCGGGCGTAGACCTCCTGGCGCTGCTCCGGGGCCACCACCTCCACCAGGCTGCCCAGCGCGCCGATCTCCTGCGGGCTGTAGCCGATGATGCGCCAGGCCGCCTCGTTGGCCAGCAGCACCTTCCAGTCCTCCAGCAGGGCGAAGCCCTCTCCCAGGTCGCTCTGGGCCTTGAGCAGGCTCTGGGTGAGGTCATCCTGGGCTTGCAGGGCCTGCTCGGCGGCCTGGCGCCGCGTCAGATCCTCCACCATGGCCAGCCGCGCTGGGATGCCCTCGAAGGCCAGCGGGCTGGTGGTGAGCTCCACCTCCAGCACGCCCTGGGCGCTCTTGTGCTGGCTGCGGCCGGGCGTGAAGTCGGCGCGGCCGTCCATCACCCGCAGGTCGCGCATGGTCATGGCCAGCAGGGTGGGGCGGTCCCAGCCATAGAGCTTGAGCGCGGCCTGGTTGGCGGCCAAGAGCTTCAGGCTGTTGATGCCATAGACCAGCATGGGCGCGGGGTTGGCCTCAAAGACCGTGCGCCAGGCCTCTTCGCGGCTGGCCAGCTCGCGCTGCAGGCGGCGCTGCGCGCTGATGTCGTAGCCCACCAGCAGGGCCATCTCGCGGCTGCCCTGCGAGAGCTTGGCAGCCACCAGCTCCACGTCCACCCGCCGCCCGTCCGGCCGCAGCAGCGACATCTCGTAGCGGCCGGGCACGTCGCGGCCCGCCATGCGGTCGTTGTAGCGCTGCTGCAGGGCCAGGCGCATCTCGGGCGCCACTGCCTGCAAGAAGCTGGGCAGGGCCTTGAGCTCGTCCTCGCGCATGCCCATCAGCCGGCAGAAGGCGGCATTGGCGCTCAAGAAGCGGCCCTCGGCCAGCGCCACCACCGCCACGTCCCGCTGGTCCAAGAGCAGGGCCAGGGCCTCCTGCTGGGCCCGCTCTTCGGCCAGCGCGGCTTCCTGCTCTGCCTGCGCGCGGCCCAGCTGGCGGCGCTTGAAGAGGCCCTGCAGCAGCGCGGCCAGGTTGAGCGCCAGCACCAGCGCCACCGCGGCGAAGAACAGCAGCTCGCCCCTCATCGCTCCACCCCCACGCTGCAGTTGCGGCCCTGCGACTTGGCCTGGTAGAGGGCCTCATCGGCCGCCTTGACCAGGCCGGCGCTGTCCTGGCCGCGCCCAGGCACCAGGCTGGCGGCACCCAGGCTGATGGTCACCCGGCGCAGCGCCGATTCCGGCGCGTGCTCCAGGGCCAGCGCCTCCACGGCCTGGCGCAGGCGCTCGGCCAGGGCCTGGGCCCCGGCCGGCGGGGTGTTGGGCAGCAATGCCACGAACTCCTCGCCGCCGAAGCGGGCCAGCATGTCCCCTGGCCGGTGCAGCAGGGCCTTGAGCGCCTGGGCCACCTGGCGCAGGCATTCATCGCCCTTTTGATGGCCAAAATGGTCGTTGTAGCCCTTGAAATGGTCCAGGTCTATCATGAGCAGGGCCAGCGGGGAGGCTTCGCGCTGGGCGCGCCGCCATTCCCGGCCCAGGGTGGCGTCAAAATGGCGGCGGTTGTAGAGCCCGGTGAGGCTGTCGACCACTGAGAGGGCCTTCAGCGACATCACCGCGCCCTCCAGCTTCTGGGTCATCTCCAAGAGCTCCTGCTCGCGCTCCAGCCGCGACTCCATCTCGCGGCGCAGCTTGGCCGCGGCCAGGATGCGGGCCGCCAGCTCCATCTCGCGGGCCGGCTTGAGCAAGAAGTCGGTGGCCCCGGCATCAAAGGCCCGCCGGATGAGCTGCAGATCCTGCTGGGCGGTCACCACGATCACCGGCACCGCCTCCATGCCGGGCAGGGCGCGCAGCCGCTTGAGCAGGGCCACCCCGTCCATGCCGGGCAGCACCAGGTCCAGCAGGATCAGCTCGGGCGCCAGGCCCGGGCCGGCCGCTTGCAGCAGCTGCAGGGCCGACTCGGCGTCCTCGGCCTCGGCGCAGTCCTTGAGCCCGGCCTCGTCCAGCAGGCCGCGCAGCTGGGCCCGGGCCAGCTTTGAATCATCGATGAGCAGGATGCTCATGGCGCACCTGAAGGTGGGGGCGTCCCCCTGTGTGGATTTTAGGCCAAAGCCGGCGGAGGCGCAATCGCCCCGCCCAGCCCGGAGAAGCCATGCCATCGCCCGCCCGCCCCGCCGGGGCCGAGACCGAGCTCAGATCCAGCGTGCCCGCGGCCGCGGCCGGGCTGAGCCTGCTGGACTACCTCTGCAAGCGCTTCCGCTACCAGGAGCGCGCGGCCTGGCAGGCGCTCATCCAGCAGGGCCGGCTGACGGTCAACGGCCAGCCCTGCCAGCCCCAGCGCCGCCTGCTGGCCCGCGACCTGGTCGCCTACAAGGTGGTGCTCAAGGAGCCGCCGGTGGACACCGCCATCGCCATCCTGCACCAGGAGGAGGGCTTCTTGGTGGCCAGCAAGCCCGGCGGCCTGCCCAGCCACGCCGATGGCACCTTCATCCGCAACACCTTCATCGCCCTGCTCAACCAGCGCCTAGACCCCCGCGCCCCGGCCAAGCTGGTGCACCGGCTGGACCGCGAGACCAGCGGGCTGATGGTGGCCGCGCTCAAAAAGGAGAGCCACCAGAGCCTCACCCGCCAGTTCGAATCGCACGCCGTGGCCAAAACCTACCTGGCTTTGGTGGAGGGCCAGCCGGCCCAGGATGCCTTCGAGGTGCAGGGCCTCTTGGGCCGCGACCCCCAGAGCGCGGTGAGCATCCGCCACGCCCTGCTCGCGCCCGGCAGCCCTGGGAGCGAGTCGGCCAAGGCATCCCGCACCCTCTTCGAGGTGCGCCAGCGCTTCGCGGGCCGAGCCCTGCTGGCCTGCCGCCCGCTCACCGGCCGCACCAACCAGATCCGCGTGCACCTGGCCAGCATCGGCCTGCCCATCACCGGGGACAAGCTCTATGGCCGCAGCGACGAGCAGTTCCTCGATTTCGTGCGCCACGTCAAGGCCGGGGGCGACCCCATGGCCTGCCCGGGGCTTCCCTGCCCCCGCCAGCTGCTGCACGCCTGGCAGCTCGAGTTCAACCACCCCACCCAGGGCCAGCGCCTCAAGTTCGAGGCGCCCCTGCCCGCGGATTTCTCCGCCTTCCTCGCAAGCCTTCAGCGCTGAAGCGCGCCCTTGAGGCGCAGCAGCTCCGCGTCCCCGGGCAGCAGCGCCAAGGCCTTCTCGGCCGCGGCCAGCGCCGCCGGGCCCTCCCCCAGGTCATACAGGGTCACTGCCAGCGCCTTGCACAGGCTGCCATCACCGGGCCGCAGGGCCACCGCCCGCTCAAGCTCCGCGCGCGCCTGGGGCAGCTGGCGCATGCGGTGGTAGCAGATGGCCATGCCCCAGTGCAGCTCCACGCTGTCATCGCCCAGGGCGCGCGCCTGCTGGTAGGCCTTGAGCGCCTCGGGCAGGCGCCCGGCCTGCACCGCGGCCTGGGCCTGCAGCAGGGCCCGCGCCGCCGGGCCAGCCACCAGGGCAGCCGCCGGCTCGCCGGCGCCGGAGAGCCGGGCCTGGCTCTGCGCCACCAGGCTCAAGGCATTGGGCTCAGCCGGGTCCAGGGCCAGGGCCCTCTGCCCGGCCCGCAGGGCTTCGGCGAACTGCCCGCTGTTGAAGCGCCCCAGGCCCAGGTAGGACCAGGCCCGGGCTGAGCCGGGCTCAGCCTCCACCGCGCGCTGCCAATAGCCCAGGGCCTGGCTCAGGCTGCCGCGAGTCTGCGCCATGACCCCGGCTTGGATGAGGGGCCCGGCATCCCCGGGGCTCAAGCGGGCCAGGGCCAGCCAGGCCTGCTCGGCCTGGCCCCAGCGCAGGGCCTGCTGCTGGGCCTCGGCCAGCCGGCGGAAGCACTGGCGGTAATTCTCAAGCACCATGGCAGAGCCTGCCGCATCCTGGCGCCGGCTTGGGCCAAAGGCGCTGCGCAGGCTGTAAGCCGGCCAGGGGTCGCCCTGCGCAAGGCTCTGCGAGCTGAAGGGCGCGCGCGAAGGGCTCCAGCCAAGGGCCAGGCCGCGCGGCAGCAGGTGCTCCTGCTCAGCCTGGCCCGGCTCATGGCCGCCCGTCAGGTAAAGGGGCCTCCCGGGCTCCAGCTGGGCCAGGGCTGCCACTGTCTCCTGGCTGTTGAGCCCCAAGGCCGGCAGCGCAAGGCTTGGCTGATTCCGCGAAAGGCCCTCCCGGTACCAAGGCTCGCTCAAGTAGCTGGTGACAAGCAGGCTCAGGTCCTGGCGCCGGCCCAGCAGGAAGCGCGGCACCAAGGGGCTTGCGATGTTGATGTCCGAGGCGCAGAGCAGGCGCGCAGAGCGCGGGCAGCTGAGCAGGAGGTTGTTGGCGTAGTCCCAGGCCAGGAAATCCTGGCGCTGGTCGCAGAGCGGCAGGTGCTTGAGCCCCAGGCCCAGGGCCAGGCCGGCCACGGCCAGGCCCGGCAGCCAGGCCGGCCGCGCAAAGGCCGGGGCCTTGAGCAGGCCCGGGGCCAAGGCCAGGCCCAAGAAGCCCAGGCAGAGGCCCGCATGCGCGGGCAGCAGGTAGGGGTCCATCACCCACAGGATGTCGGGCGAGAGGTGGAGCCTGAGCACCACCGCGGCCAGCAGGCCCAGGGGCCAGGCCAGCAGGCTGAGGCCCAGCCAGAGCCGGCGCCAGAGCAGCAGGCCCCAGCCCAGGCCCAGCAGGGCCAGGCCCAGGGGATGGAACTCCGCGAGCAGGTCGCGCCAGGCCTGGCCCGCCAGCAGCAGGATGTCGCTGAAGCCCTGGCTCCCCTCCGCCGCCGCGTAGCGGGCCCGGCTCACCACGGCCCAGGCATCCGCCAGGCTGCGCATGGGGCCCCAGCTGAGCAGGGGATGCTGGCTAGCCCGCAGGGGCAGGTAAAGGTAGAGGGAGAGCCCGGCCAGCAGGCCGGCCAGGGCGGGGGCCATCCAGCGCGGGGCCGATCCGCGCTGGCGCCAGAGCCCAGGCCCCAGCAGCAGGGCCAGGCTGGGCAGCAGGGCCAGCTGGCTGGGCCAGTGCCCGGCCAGGCCCAGGCCCAGGCAGAGGCCTAGCCCGGCCAAGGCACGGCGCGGGCTCTGGCCAAGGGCCATGCGCTCGCGCGCCGCCAGGGCCAGCAAAAAGAGACAGAGGCTGAGGGCCAGGTTGAGGGTGTAGATGCCGCCCTTGGCCGTGCCGGAGAGCGACCACCAGGTCCAGCCCAGGCCGGCCAGCGCGGCCAGGGCCGCGGCCAGGCCTTCCCTGCCGGCGCGCGGCGCGCCCAGCTCGGCGAGGATGCAGAGGGCCAGCAGCAGCAGCAGGCCCGCGGAGAGGGCGCCCAGCACGGCCGCGAGCTGGTTGAGGCCCCAGGCCGGGCTGCCGGGCCAGGCCAGGCTGGCCAGCCTGCCCAGCAGGGTGTGCAGGGGATAGCCGGGCGGGTGCTGGATGGAGAGCGTGGCGCAGGCGGCGATGGTCTCGGGCGAGTCGTCGGCGTGGAAGGCGGGGCAGAGGGTGCGGGTGTCGAGGGCGAAGAGGGCCAGGGCCAGGCCGGCGGCCAGCAGCAGGGGGCGGCGCATCAGAAGACCTCGCCGAATTGGATGTTCAGGGTCCACTGGTCCGGGGCCAGGCCCACATCAAAGCGGGCGCGCTGGCCCCAGTCCGGGGGCAGGGCCAGCCGCAGGCCGGCCTGCGCCGTGCCGCGCGGGCCGTGAAAGTCAGGGCTGGCGGCATCGCCCGCGTCAAGCCCGCAGGCGCCGGTGATGATCTTGTAGATGGGGAAGCGCAGCTCAGCCTGGCCGGCGTAATAGTCCTGGCCGCGGAAGCGGTTGTCGCCATAGCCGCGCAGCAGCTCCACCCCGCCCAGGCGGTAGCGCCAAAGGTAGCTGGGGTCGCCCCAGCTGGCCGCGCCCATGGCCCTCAAGGCCACCACCCAGCCCGGCCACAGGCTCTGGTAGGCGCGGGCCTCGGCCTCGGCCTGGGCCAGGTCCTCATCCTGGGGCAGCGAGGCCCAGGATGAGGGCACCCAGCGCAGCAGCAGCTGGGTGTAGCGTCCGCTGGAAGGGAAGAGCTTGCTGTCGCGGCTGTCCTGCCGGGCCAGCAGGTCCAGGGCCCCGCCGCTCTCATCCGGGAAGAGCCTCACTGGGTCCCCGGCCTCGGGCGCGCCGGTGCGCTCCACATCCAGCTCGCTGCGCCGGCGCCAGTCCAGGGCCGCGCCCAGGCTCCAATCCTGCCACAATCGGTAGAGGGCGTAGCCTTGAAAGGACAGGTGGTCCATGCGGATGCGGAAGGGGTCGTTGCGCGAGGTCAGGTCCCCCTCCCCGTAGTAATAGTCGAAGCTGCGCTCCAGGGTGGTGGTGGTGCCGTAGCGCCAGGGCCCGGGCAGCCAGTGCTCGTGCACCACCGTGGCGCTGTTGAAATCGCCCAGGTTGGTGACCCCGTAGAGGCTCAGGTTGTAGCCGATCTTGAGGTCTCGGTAGAAGAAGAGCCCGGCGCCATAGACCATGCCGTTCTTGTCATCGCGGCCGAAGAAGGGCGCCGCCGACCAGCCCTGGGGCTTAAGGTCCTGCAGGCGCAGGTTGCGGGCCCAGGGCACCACCTGGTCCAGGGCCATCTGCAGGACCACCGGCGCGGCGGGCTCAGGCTGGGCCGCGGGCTCAGGCTGGGCCGCAGGCTCATCGGCGCGGGCAGGCAGCGCGGCCAGGGCCAGCAGGGCCGGCAGCGCGAAGATGCGCAGGGCGGCAAGCATCAGAGGTCCGCGCCTTTCATCTGGTCCTCGGGCAGCAGGGTCCCGCCGCTGGCGGCGCTCTGCAGGTAGCGCAGCCGGGCCGTGGCGTGGCGCGGCTCCTGCTCAAAGGCCAGGCCGGCGGCCAGCTCAGGCCCCAGGTCCAAGAGCTGCAGGCGCCAGCGGGCCCCGGCCTGGGGCCGGGTGACGTCGATGCGCTCCAGGGAGGGCAGGCTGGACTGGCTCTGGGCCTTGAGGCAGGCCTCCTTGAGCGTCCAGCAGTTGAAGAAGAAGCGCGGGCGGGCGGCGGGCTCCTGGGCCTGCAGCAGGGACTGCTCGCCCGGGGTGAAGAAGTTATCGGCGATGGACTCATAGTCAACCTCGGGCCGGATGCGCTCCAGGTCGACGCCCAGCTCGCGGTCCAGGGCCAGGGCCAGCAGGCCCTGGCCCTCGCAGCGCGCCAGGTTGAAATGCAGGGCCTCGGCCGGGCCGGCCAGCAGGGGCTTGCCGTTGGGGCCCAGGCTGAAGCGGATCTGCGCCGGCTCCCCGGCGCCATAGAGCGAGAGGATCTCGCGCAGCCGGCCGCGGCAGGCGATGGCGCGAAAGCTGTCCAAATCGCGCGGATAGGCCTTGGCGCGCAGGCGCTCCTCGGGCGCCAAGAGCCCCAGGCAGCGCTCCAGCGCCGGCAGCTCCAGATCCAAGGCCAGGCGCCAGATGTGGATCTCGCCCGCGGGCAGGCTCACGCTGGAGCCGGCGTCCTCCCAAGCTGGGCGTGCATCGCTCATGGCCTCTCCCTGCGCGGCGCGGGCGCGCTCATGGGGTCCTCGGGCCAGGCATGGCGGGGATAGCGCCGCATGAGCTCCTGGCGCAGGCCCGGGTAGTGCCGCTGCCAGAAGCCCGCCAGGTCGCTGGTCACCTGCACCGGCCGGCCGCTGGGCGCCAGCAGCTCCAGGGTCAGGCTGGCCCTGCCCTCGGCCAGGCTCGGCGCCTGGCGCATGCCGAAGAAATCCTGCAGGCGCGAGGCGGCCCAGGGCTCGCGGCCCTCGCCGTAATGGATGGCGAGCTGGCGGCCCGAGGCCAGGCGCAGCCTCTCCGGCGCCAGGGCATCCAGGCGGGCGAAGGCGGCCTGGCCCAGCCGCGCGCGCAAGCCGTGCATCAGGCCCGCGGCGCGCATCTCCTCAAAGGACAGCCGGCCCTCGGCCAGCGCGTCCAAGCCCTTGAGCAGGCTCTGCTCATCCCAGGCCGGCCAGCCCGGGCCCAAAGCCCTCTCCAAAAAGCGCCAGCGCCCGCGCAGCGCATCCAGCGCGCCAGCGGCGCAAAAGGCCTCCGGCCCGGCGGCGCGCGCGGCCTCTTTGAGCAGGGCCTGGGCGCGCGGCCCTTGGCGCAGCGCCTCGGGCTTCAGGCGCGACTCCTCCAGCACCAGGGCTCCGTAGCGCAGCTGGCTCTGGCCCTGCAGGCGCTCCAGCCGCGCGTCAAAGGCGACCTGGTCCTCCTCGCGGGCCCAGGATGGGACCCCCAGCAATTGCTCCACCGCCACCGGGGCCAGCAGGCGGGCCTGCACCTGGGCCGCCGACCGCTGCCCGCCGCGGGCCTCGCGCGGCTTCTCCGCCGCGTCCAGCACCAAAAAGTAGGGGCCGCCCGCGGGCAGCTCGGCCTGGCCCAAGATCGCCGTGCCGCCGCCCGCCAGCAGCAGCTCGCAGGCCGCGGCGCCGCCCCGGCTGGCCTGGGGGCCCAGGCCACGGGCCAGGGCCACGCGGTCAGGATAGGCCAAGAGCAGGGCCTGGCCCAGCGCCTGCTCATCCAGCGCTCCGGGCCCGGCCTTGAGCTCGCGCTCCACCAGGGAGGCCACCTTGGCCGCCTCGCCCGCGGGCTGGTAGCGCTTGAGGCTCTGCCACAGGTCCGCTCCCTCAGCGCGCTCCTCAGAGAGCAGGGCAGCCAGGCGGCCGGCCCAGCCAGCCGGCACGCGCTGCGCGCGGCAGGCCTCCAGCAGGCGGGCCAAACGGGGGTGCAGGGGCCAGGCGGCCATGGCGCGGCCCAGGGGCGTGAGGCTGCCCGTGGCATCGCAGGCGCCCAGCTGGGCCAGCAGGCTGGCGGCCTGGGCCCAGGCCGCGGGGGCCGGCGCATCCAGCCAGGCCAGGCCGGCCGGGTCCAGGCCCATGTCCAGCAGGCTCAGCAGCATGGGGGAGAGGTCGCTGGCCAAGAGCTCGGGCGCCTCAAAGCGGGCGCGCTGCTCCTGGTCCCAGCGCGGGAAGAGGCGCAGGCAGAGCCCGGGCCCCAGGCGGCCGGCGCGGCCCGCGCGCTGATCCAGCGAGGCCAAGGGCGCGGCTTGGGTGGCCAGGCGGCTCAGGCCCGACCAGGCTGAGGCGCGCGCCTTGCGCACCAGGCCGCTGTCGATGACCGCGCGCACGCCCGGCACGGTGAGCGAGGTCTCAGCGATGTTGGTGCAGAGGATGAGGCGGGGCTTGGGCCCGGGCAGCAGCGCGGCCCGCTGCTCAGAAGGCGGCAGGCTGCCGTGCAGGCGCTTGAGCTCCCAGCCCTGCTGCCGGGCCAGGGGGGCCAGGGCCCGGGCCGCGGCCTCGATCTCGCGGCGGCCCGGCAAGAAGGCCAGGGCCGCGCCGTCAGCGCCCAGCGCCCCCCGCTGGGCGAGCAGGCCGGCAGCCTGGAGCACCCGCTGCTCCAGCCTGGGCTCCGCGCTCAGGTCCAGGTTCTCGCAGGCCACCGGGTGCTGGCGGCCGGGGCAGCGCAGCTGGCGGCAGGGCGCCAGGGCCGCGGCCAGGGCGGCCTCGTCCAGGGTGGCGCTCATCAGCACCAGGCGCAGGTCCGGCCGCGGGCCTGCCTGCAGGCGGCGCAGCAGCGCCAGGGCCAGGTCGGCCGCGGCGCTGCGCTCATGGAACTCATCCAGCACCACGCAGGCCACCCGCGCCAGGCTGGGGTCCTCGCGCGCCAGGCGCGGCAGCATGCCCTCGGTGATGAAGCGCAGGCGGGTGGCCGGGGAGAGCGCCCGCTCGAAGCGGAACTGGTAGCCCACCAGGCCGCCCAGCGGCTCCCCCAGCTCAAAGGCCACCCGCTCGGCGGGCAGGCGCGCGGCCAGGCGGCGGGGCTCCAGCACCCACACCTCCCTGCCAGCGGCAAAAGGGGCCTTGAGCAGGGCCGCGGGCACCCGGGTGGTCTTGCCCGCCCCGGGCTCGGCGGACAGGAGCAGGCGGGGCGAATCCTGCACGGCCGCCAGGATGGCGGGCAGATGGTCGTCAATGGGGAGCTTGTCGGGCGATGGGGGCATGCGGCGATGGTAGCAGAGCCCCTGCCGGGCCTCAAGGGCCCTCAAGGCCAGGCCGCTACTTGATCTCGTATTCCCTCATCTTGTTGTAGAGGGTCTTGTAGTCTATCTTCAGCTGCTTGGCAGCCTTGACCTTGTTCCAGCGGCAGCTCTTGAGCGCCTGCGCGATCATCTCCTTCTCCAGCCGCTGCACGGCGCGGGCCGTCACCTCCTTGAGCGAGAGCGCCTCGCCCGGCGCCTCCTCGCTGGCAGCGGCCGCCGGCGCCAAGCCCGGCTCCGGCGGGGCCGCGGCGGGCTCCAGGGCGGGATGGCTGGCGCCGGTGAGCTCTGCCGGCAGGTGCTCGAGCAGGACCGGCCCCTCCGCGGCCAGGATCACGGCCCGCTTCACCACGCTCTGCAGCTCGCGCACGTTGCCGGGCCAGGGGTGGTCCAGCAGCGCCTGGCGGGCCTCGGGCGAGAAGCCCGGCACCTGCCTGCCGAACTGGCTGTTGAAGCGGGTGAGGAAATGGCGGGCCAGCAGCTCCACATCGCCCTCCCGCTCGCGCAGGGGCGGCAGGGCGATGATGAACTCATTGAGGCGGTAGAAGAGGTCCTCGCGGAAGCTGCCCTGGGCGATCAGCTTGTGCAGGTCGGCATTGGTGGCCACCACCACCCGCACGTCGATGGGCAGGCTGGCCTTGCCGCCCAGCCGGGTGAGCCGCCGCTCCTGCAGCACGCGCAAGAGCTTCATCTGCACTGGCAGGGGCAGGTTGCCGACCTCATCCAAGAAGAGCGTGCCGCCGTTGGCCAGCTCAAAGCGCCCCAGCTTGCGCTCGGCGGCGCCGGTGAAGGCCCCCTTCTCATGGCCGAAGAGCTCGCTCTCCACCAGGTGCTCGGGGATGGCCGTGCAGTCGATGCTGACAAAGGGCTTGTCCGCGCGCCGGCTCTCGCCATGGATGGCCTCGGCCACCACCTCCTTGCCGGTGCCGCTCTCGCCGGTGATGAGCACGGTGATGTCGTGCCCGGCCACCCTGCGGATGAGGCCCGCCACCGAGCGCATGGCCGGCGACTCGCCGCGCAGGCCCTCCAGGCCCCGCTTCTCCACCAGGCCCCGCAGGCGGTCCACCTCATCCTGCAGCTTGCGGGTGCGCAGGGCGTTGGCCACCGTCACCTTGAGCTCGGTGATGTCAAAGGGCTTGGCCAAAAAGTCATAGGCGCCCAGCTTCATGCACTTCACCGCCAGGTCCACCTGGGCCATGGCCGAGATGATGATCACCGTGACATCTGAGCCGCGCTCGCGCAGGCGCGCCAGCAGGTCCACCCCGGCGGTCTCCTGGTCGCCCATGCGGATGTCCAAGAGCATCAGGCTGGGCGGGGCCTGCTCCAGCGAATCCAGGGCCTCGGCCGGCGAATGGGCCAGCGCCACCTCATAGCCCTCCGGCTGCAGGGCCTGCTGGATGGTGAAGAGGATGTCGTCCTCGTCGTCCACCGCGAGGATGCGGGCGGGCTGGCTCATGTTGGGGTCCCCGGATGGGCCTGGCCCCAGGCCAGGCGCGAGATGGGCTTGGGCTTCTCCGCCCCCGCGGAGAAGCTGAAGAGGAACCCGGCGCCGTGCGGCTTCAAGCCGCAGGCCTTGAGGCCCGCCCCCATGGCGTCCGCCACCCGCCGCACGTTGTAGAGGCCCAGCCCCGAGCCGCGGGCCTTGGTGCTGGCAAAGGGCTCGAAGAGGCGGCTGAGCGCCTCGGCCGGGAAGCCGGGGCCGTCATCCTCCACCCGCACCTCCACCCCACCGCCCGCCGCGCGGGCCGAGAGCGCGAGCTTGCCGCCCCGCGGCATGGCCTGCAGGCTGTTGACGCAGAGGTCCAAGAGCGAGCGCTGGAAGCGCTCCTCATCCAGCCAGACCTCGGGCAGGCCCTCGGCCAGCTCCAGCGAGAGGGCCACGCCCTGGCTGGCGCAGCGCGGGGCGATGAAGCTGTGGATGGCGCGCAGCGAGGCCGCCACCGAGCCCTGGCGCAGCTTCACCTCCATGGGCTTGCCCAGTTCCTGCAGCACCCCGATGATGGCATCCATCTCGCTCACCTTCTGGCAGACCATCTCCATCATCCGCCGCGACTCGCCGCCCTCCTCCTGCTCCTGCATCAAGAGCTGCGCCGAGGCGGAGATCACCGAGAGCGGGTTGCGCAGCTGGTGGGCCACGGTGCCCGACATCTGCCCGGCCAGGGCGAACTTCTCCGCCTCCACCAGGGCCTGCGACTGGCCCTGCAGGCGCTCTTTCAGCTGGCGGTTCTCCTCGCTCAAGCGGGCGATCTCCTGCTGCAGATTTTGGCTGGCTGGTGTCATGGATGATCCTGGATCCTGCCCGCTATTTTTGGCCGATGGACCACAGCGCCACCTAAAGGCTAGGCTTGCAAAAGATGATAAGACCCTCATAAATCCAATTCAGCAATCATTATAAACCTACGCACCCAGGCCAATTTTATTAACTCTAAAAAAATATTTGACAAGCATACGCTTGTATGGTATCTTCTGTTTCGTGAGGCAGAGAGCTCTCTTCTCTTGCCCAAAGAACCATACACTCGTATGTGGAGGCTGCAATGGTCCACTACAATGGCCTGGCCCTGATGGTGACGATGCTGGCGGTGCTGATCGCCTCCGTGGTCTCCTTCATGGCGGGCCGGCACAGCCGGTCCTAGCAAGCCAAGGCCTGAATCCCTTGCCCCATCCCGGGGCACCAGGCCGGCCCAAAGCCCTGCTTTGGGTGACAACCAAGCGCCCAACTCATCCGCCGGCGCTTCGCGTTGAGGGAGTCACCATGGCGAACAAGAACTATCCCCAAGGCTATTGGAGCGCTGTCTTTGAGCAGGCAGTCAGCCTGCTCAACATAGGCATCGCAGATTCCGCGGAATCAGCCTACTGGCTGGCCCGCAAAGACATGGACCGCGCATTGGGCGCCCCGGCCAGCCAGAGCCTGGCCCGGGGCGCCCGCCGCAGCCAGGAGCAGCTAGCCCTGGTCTGAGCGCGGCCTAGGGAGGCAACGTGGACCTGGACCTGACCGAGCGCCAGCGCGAAGTGCTGGGCTACATCATCAGCTTCAACGAAGAGAACGGCTACTTCCCCTCCCTGCGCGAGATCGGCAGCCACTTCAGCCTGGCCCTGGGCACGGTGCAGACCCACCTGGACACCCTCAAGCGCAAGGGCGCCCTCAACTGGGACAAGGGCAAGACCCGCGCCCTGCGCCTGGCCCCTGAGAGCCGCATGGAATTCGGCCTTGGCGCCACGCGCGCCCTGGCCGATGCCATGGACATGCTGGTGCAGGTGCCGCTCTTGGGCCGCGTCTCAGCAGGCCTGGGCCTGCTGGCCGAGGAGCATGTGGAGGACACCCTGAGCCTGCCGCGCACCTTTGTGCGCTACCAGACCGGCGAGGTCTTCGCGCTCAAGGTGAAGGGCGACAGCATGATCGGCGCCGGCATCCTGGAGGGCGACACCGTGGTGGTGCGCATCCAGGCCGAGGCCAACAACCAGGACATCGTGGTGGCCCTGCTGGGCGAGGAAGCCACGGTCAAATACCTGCGCAAGGAGCCGGGCCGGGTGCTGCTCATCAGCGCCAACCCAGCCTACCCGCCCCGCGAGGTGGGGCCAGACTTCAAGATCCTCGGCCGGGTGGTGCATCTCATCCGGCATTATTGAGGCATTCAACGCCTTCGCGCCCTTGGCGGGCCCACGGCTCATGGTGATGACATCGGGCCTTGAGCCCACCAAGGCCGGAGCCTTCTTGGGGAGGTGCGGACAGACCAGGACCTGGCCCATTGCCCATGAAACCATTGCCCAGGGGGAGCCACCCCCTGAAACCCGTGCCCAACAAGGAGGAGACCATGCCGAACACCCTCGAAGCCAAGACCCTGTTCAGCGATTTCCGCATCAACCTGGTCAACAAGGACAGCCTGCGCGCCATCGTCAGCTGCAAGGTGGCTGACGCCTTCTGGCTCATAGGCATGCGCGTGGTGGAGGGCAGCCGCGGCCGCTTTGTGGCCATGCCCAGCCGCAAGGACACCAACGGCGAGTTCCAGGACTACTACTTCCCTGCCAGCAAAGAGGTGCGCGAGCACCTGCAAAAGCAGGTCTTGAGCCTCTACGAGCAGAAGGTGGCCAGCCCGGCCTGAACGGGCAACCGATAGAACAAAAAAGCCCCTCCTTGCGGAGGGGCTTTTTTGTTTGCCAAGAGGCCTGCGGCTATTTCTTCACCTTGGCCCTTATGTGCCGGGCCACCACGGGCGGCACCAAGGGGCCCACATCGCCGCCCAAGGTGGCGATCTGGCGCACCAGGCTGGAGCTCAAGTAGCTGTAGCGCTCGTCCGGCATCATGAAGACCACCTCATAGCCGGGCTGCATCTTGCGGTTCATCTGGGCCATCTGGAACTCGTACTCAAAGTCGCTGATCATGCGCAGGCCGCGGATGACCGTGGGGTTCCCCAGGCGCCGGGTGCAGGCCACCAGCAGGCCGTCAAAGCTCTCCACGCGCACGCGCTTGAGCGGCTTGACCACCTGCCCTGCCATGGCCACCCGCTCCGCGGCCGTGAAGAGGGCCTTCTTGCTGGGGTTCTCCAGCACGCCCACGATCAGCTCGTCAAAGAGCTTGAGCGAGCGCTTGATCAGGTCCAGATGCCCGTTGGTGAGGGGGTCAAAGCTGCCAGGATAGATCGCCACGCGCTTCATCAAG
Source organism: uncultured bacterium (assembly GCA_964463435.1). Lineage (GTDB taxonomy): Bacteria > Oederibacteriota > JAJYGY01 > JAJYGY01 > JAJYGY01 > CAYXCT01. Next base: position 15,932 of record CAYXCT010000028.1, read on the forward strand.
CCCTGCCTTTCTTCTTTGGCCTGGCCTGCGGGGCCAGCTGAAAGCCGGCCAAGCCGGCCAGCAGGCGGACATCCATGTCCAGCCTCTCATCCCGCAGGAGCGGGGACGCCATGCGCGCCCGGCGGCCGCCGCGGGCGTCCAGGTC
>CAYXCT010000029.1:0-15879 GCA_964463435.1 uncultured bacterium
CCCAAAACCTGCTGAATCCTACTTTTGATTGGACCAACTTTGGGGCTACCCGCAATGCCCAGCAGGGTCCAACAACCAAGCTTCATCCGTGCCCGGCCTTAGAGCAATAGCTGTGCAGCTCACTGGCAATAAACCAGCACCCAAGGTGCCCATGGGAAGGAAGGCACCATGAGTCAAGCTGACCTGGTCGCTATAATGCTGACCATTCAGATCATAGGCATCTAAATTGAGGGTGAAATTGACACCCGCAACGATGGATTGAGGATTCAGCCAAGCCACAAGGGATGAGACTGCGGGCTGGCTGGAACCGGTAAGGAGCAAGGAAGAGCCGTCAGAAGCCAGAGTGCTCAAACGCCAATACGAAAGCTCTGGCATTGTCGCGGTGATGCTCACGCCCAAAGCAGAATGCCCCAGCATGCCGGAAAGGGGCGCCAGGATCTTGACCGTAGGCAGGTTCAGCTGAGGCAGGAAAGCCATCACACGGGCGTTTTCCACGCCCGTGTTCAAGCCGCTCAGGGAATCCCAAGACCCATCGGTCACCAGCAGATGCCCGGCCGCATCCATCCCCAAGTGACAGGGCCGCCCCCAAAGCCCGGCCAACACGCCAGGGCCTGCAAGATTGCCCAAGGTCTGGCCTTGAGCATCGTAGCAAACAAGGTCCCTGCCTGCGCCATCAAGCACATACACCGCGCCGCTAGGATCCAAGCGGAGATCATCCACGCTCACAAGCCCACTGCCAAAGCCTGTTATCTTCTTAAAAGCTGTGGTGTCCCAGACTTCCACAGAACCCGTGCCAGAGATGGAGAACCCAGCGTAGACTTGCTGGCTGCTGGCAGCCGCCAGAGCCGTGGCTGGCTTGCCCGGGTCAACTGGCTGAAGCCGCACAAATGCAAGGCTGCCCCCAGATAACGAAGTAGTGAACCTCTCCACCCGGCTCGCGTTCGCCCCTTCCATCACTAAGAGGCTTCCATCACGGCTAGTCCCAGCAGCTGCTATCACCTGACCGCTGAAATTGGCCAAGGCTAGCGGATCTTCTGCCAAGGGTAATGCAGTCCCATCGTTTTGGAAGGCCAAGACCTTCTGAGTTGCATTTGAATTGCGGGCTATGGCCAGCACAGTGCCAGAAGGGCCGTTCTCCAAGAGCCAATTGTCTGCGAACGGGAGGCTTATGCGCCGTATCAAGCGCCCCTGAGCATCGAACTGCGAAAGGGAGGCTGTATTCCAGTAGCTCACCAGCACGCTACCATTGCCAAAGCCCGCGACCCCAAATGGCGAGAGCGCCTGGCCACCAATTTCGTCCCGACCAAAGCCTGCCACAAACTGAAGAGGACCACGGCTGGCATAACCCATTGCATAAGGGCTGTTGCCATAGGGGTCCACAGCGCTCAAAACCACTTGGAAAACGCCATTGCCCGGAAGCGCAGAAGGAAGGATGGGCAAAGCCGTGCTTGTCAGAAGCGCATCTTCGCCAGAAATTAAGACTTGGGCGGAAGCCGTGGCTGAAGTTGGCGCCACGGACAAAGACCAGGAGGTCAAAGTCACGCTGCTTGATGACACCTGGGCGCTGATGGTGATGGCTTGGTGGTTGAGCCAAACCGAGGCGGGGCTCAAAGGCGCGATGGGCAGGATATCCAGCGCGGTATTGAGGAGTCGCAATTCAGGATTGCGCACTTGGCCTGCAAGGCCATCACTTTCGTATGCAAGCCGGCCATCACTGCTCCAGTCTATCCTTCGCACAGCCATGCCAGGGGCAAACCCATTCTTTGGACTGGCCACCTCATAAAATTCTTCCCCGCTCGAGGGATCAATGAAGCGGACCGGGCCGGTTGAACCTGCTAGCACGGCCATCAATCCAGCTTGTCCAAAGCGCACATCCAAGGCGCTTTGATTTGCAAAGCGCTTGTCATAGGCCTCGCCATCTTGGGCAAGGTTTCGTATGCCCGTGGGGTCATAAGCCCAAAGCCGATTGCCGGAGGCAACATAGAATTTATGATCCGGGCCAATGGAGACGCCGGCAGACGCAGAGACCGGAAGCACGGAATCGAAGGTTGCTTGCGTTGGCCAAGATGTCTGCGAGGCAGTGAAAGTCTGCGGCGTGAATAGCATGAGATGGGATGTGGCGCTGTCCGGGAGATCAGCACAGAGCACAAGAGACCCATCAGCGCCGATGTCAAAACCAGTCCAGGTCGCATGGGTGATGGAGGGCAAAACCAATCCTGTGGAAAGCTCATCACCGGCAGTGTCAAAGACATGAAGCTGGCCGGCAGCTGAATCCAAAGCCCATATCCTGCCAAAAGCATCTTGCCGCAGAATAGAAGCCGTGAGGCTGCCAAAGCTCGACAAACTGTTGCCTTTGCCATCCAATGCGAGGATGGTGCCAGCAAAACCGCGATAGACCTTGCCGTTTGAATGGCACAGCACTCCATATCCGCCATCGTCTGGAGAGCCTGCAGGCAAGCCATCCGGCGCGTCATACGCTAGCGCAGCACGCCCAACGCTGAATTGTGTTTGTGCGGTCTGGGTGGTCCCGCCACGCAGGCTTTCATTGAGCTGCGCGGTCCAGCTGCCATCAGGCAATTGCAGCATGCCCACCAAGTCCATGAACACCGGCTTGGTCGATGTGGTGACCTGCAAGGGCGTGGCTTGATCCTCGCGCTGCAAGGACAAGGACCACGATGCCATTTGTGGGCCGATCACGGAAGCAGTGAAAGAGACATTGCACGTCTGGCAACCCGGCACTGACGTCAAGGAATCGATGCGTTGACCAGCCGTTGGATAGCCAAGCCCAATATTGGCCGATGCGAAGCCCCACAGCGCAATGGTCTCTGCATCATCTGCTACAACCAACCCGCCGTCTTCCATGACCACGGCCGCTTCAATGGGGTCGTTGTTGAGGTCATACTCGGCATTCACAGTCCCGCTGCCTGGGTCCAGGACTGTCAAGGCACCATCGGTTTGGGGAACACAAAGGCCCGGAGCAAATAGGCTAGGAGGCGCAGCCAGGGGACCGAAGTTCGTCATCTCCCAGGTCAACCTGTCAGATGATGATGGGTTCCTGTCAAAGGCTTCGACATCACCACTGGCAAGATTTACGTAGACTTCTGAAGGCCCCAAGACTGGATAGCCAGCGGCTTGGGAAGAATCAAGCGCTTGACTCCATTCACTCGTGCCCTGGCTGTTGGTCAGCAGCTCCACGACAGAACCATCGCAGGCCATCAGGTCGGAGCCATCGCACGAAAGATAGAGTATGTTGCCAAGCGAGGTCTGTTGAGACCAGGCCACACTTCCATCTGCCCAATGCAGAGCACTCAAGCTAGTGCCCACGGATACATAGAGTTGGTTCGCATCCGCGCACATCGCGCCGGGCATACCGGTTAGGCTCGCGCTCCAGAGCACAACCGGGCTCTGGCCAGTAGCTGACGCTTGAGCATCAAAGGCAATAAGGCTAGCGCCAGATTCAACAACCACCCGCGTGTTGCTGCCATCATCTACAAGTAAAGGGGACCCGCTCGCGCCTGAAGCAAGGCTCGCATTCCAGACCAGGGTACCTTGGCTTGCATTGATCACATAAAGCTTCCCTGTCCGGCTCAAGGCATAGACAAGCCCTTGGTACACCGCTGGTGTGCCTTCAATGTCGCCTCCAGCAAAAGTCCAGACCGTGCTCAAGTCTGTGAGCTGCCGGCAAACCAGGCTCCCGTCATCCATCACAGCATAGCAATTCTGACCCACCACAGCTGGTTCATTGGGCTGGGATATCAGCTGGGTGGATGCCGCCTGACTGCGCAGGGATGCAGACTGAAGGTTTGCCGTGCCAGATAGGTCTGCATAAGTCCTAGCCGCACTGCCGCCAAATTGGGGCCAATCGGCGCGACAAAGGCTAGCACCGCCCAAAAGGCAAAAGAGCGCGATGCCGCCACGGGCTTTAGCGAGGAAGGAATGTTCCTGCTAGTGTCGCAAAATGGACTCTGAGCGGAAAGGCAATACTGCCCATTAAACAAAATCATTTTTCAATTTTACTCCTGGTTGTACGGATGTCTACCAAAAAATCTGTAAACTATCAGTGTCAAATAATAATCCTATTTTATAAGCAAAAGTTGAAATCTTGGCTTTTCCAGCGCAGTCATTCACACTGATACTCGACCTCCCAACCAAAAAGACGATCCCCTGCTGATGGGGTAGCGCCTTTCTGCCCAATCCCCTTCTTACTGGCTTGTGATATTTTAGCAATCGACTGCGAAATTTATCTCAAAAGGCTCGCTTTCATCACGCCTTTATCTTTTGGATGAGCGCATTGGGGTTTTCCATCACCAGGCGGTACCGGCCAGATCGCAAGATCTCCTTCAGCGCTTGATGGCAGCCAAAGCCCGGCTCGCTCGTGTCATGCATGAACACCAGGCCCTTGAGCTCAAGCCATTTGTCGACAGCCTTGAAATCAGCTCTGGTCTGCGCATAGGTGTGATTGCCATCAATGAGGGCAAAGCTGATGGGGCCGCCCAGGCCGCAGCTGCGGCCAAAGACGTCTTTTCTGGGGGCTGCTTGATCCCAAGCCTCAAAGAAGCCTTGGCTGACATCTTCAATGGCAAAGGGCAGCCGGTCTGCATGCCAGAACCGCAGGTTGCTCATGAAGAGGCCTTTGACATGCTCACGGTAGCTGGGGAAAGTGGCGCTCGTGCCAGGGATCAGGCCTGCGGCATCGGACCCTTCAAAGACCCACTTGTCTGAGCAGAACAGGGCGTTGGGCTTGCTGTGGCGCTTCAACAAATGGGTCAGGCAGCATGTCGAGCGGCCGCAAAAGGAGCCGATCTCAACCATGGGCTTTTCGCTGGGCAGGCGCTGCACAGCGGCATCCAGCGCATAGATATCTTGCATGTCGAACATCCCAGACACAGACCAAGCCATCCACTCAATGCCGGCATCACCCTGATAATATTTGGGGCTTTGCCCAGTGAGGCGTTGCCATAGCTTCTTAGCGATCCGCTTGTCCAATGGGTCCCCTGAGAATGGAAATGCGCAGATTCAAGGCGCCACTTTGGGGCGATCTGATAGCTGGCATTTATCCTGTTCAGTGATATTTGATTTTATCATATCGAAGCACAAAAGGCCCTCCCGCATTCGCAGGAGGGCCTTTTGTGCTGATCCCCTTCTCCAGCTCAAGCCTTGTGGATGAAGAGCTTGTCCTCGGGCTCGCGCACCTTCTTCCAGCTGGCCACAGGGTCATCCGCGGCGCGGTAGCCCACCGCGGCCACGGCCACTGAGCCGTAGGCCGTGGCATCCAGGCCCAGGATCTTGTCAAAGGCGGCCGGGTCAAAGCCCTCCATGGGGCAGGCATCGATGTTCAGCAGGGCCGCCACGGTGAGAAGGTTGCCCAGCGCGATGTAAGCCTGATGCTGGGTCCAATTGCCGATCTGGGCGCCCTTGGCAGAAACCGCGCCGTTGATCATGCCCTTGTAGTCCTTGAGCGCGTCCAAGGGAACGCCACGCACCTTGCTGGTGAGCTCAAAGAAGCTGTCCACATCAGCCTCGGTCACCTTCTTGAGCGGGGCAAAGACCACCAGGTGCGAGGCATCGGTGATCTGGGCCTGGTTCCAGGCCGCGGCGCGCAGGGACTTGCGCAGCTCTGGGTTGGTGACCACCACAAAGCGGTAGGGCTGCAGGCCAAAGGAGCTGGCAGTCAGCTGCAGGGCCTTTTCCAGGGTGGCCCAGTCCGCAGGGGCTATCTTCTTGCTGGCATCGAACTTCTTGGTGGCATACCGCCACTCCAGCTGCTGGACGATGGTCTGATTCAAGGCGCTCATGCTTCCTCCTGAGGGGTTGTGCTTATCATCCTAACACATTCTAACACATTAACGCGCCCTCAATGCCAATGGTTCGTGTTTTAACCAAAAATTAATAAAATCAGCTTACCCTTACCAAGCAATGCTTTATCCAGCCTTGGCGCACCGCCTCCTGCCAGGCGCTGGGCACCTGGGCCTCCAGCACCGGGGCCAGGCCATAGCCCGGCCCCAGCTTGGCCAGCACAGACAGGCTGATCATGTCTTGCAGCATGCTCAAAGCCTGGCTGCGCAGGCTGGCCGCGGTGTCTGTGGCCTCGCGGCCCAGCAGCTTGGGGCTGGCTATGCCCACCAATTGGCCGGTCTCGACATGCCGCATGGGCCTGTAGACCAGGCGGCCTGCCCCGCTGCGCTCGGCCAGCTCCTTCTGCAGGCTGTCCAGCTGCGCCAGGCCGCCTTGGCCGTGATGCAGAACCAGGGCCTCCGCGGCTTGGCAAGCCTGGCTGCTCATGCCCGCGGCCTTGAGCTGGCCGCCAAAGGCGCTGGCCAGCGCCGGGCCGGGGTGGCCAAAGTCCAATCCCTGGCCCAGGCAGGGCAAGAGCGCCGGGCCCAGCAGGCGCAGGGCCTCGCGCAGCTGAAAGACCAGGGCCTCCAGCTCGCAGGCCAGGGCCTGGCATTCCTTGAGCGGCGAATCGGGCCGCTTGAAAGCCTTGAGCCCGCGCCGGCGCTCCTCGCCGTCGATCTCGCGGAGCCGCTCCACATGCCAGCCCGCGGCCAGGGCCTTGTTCATCAGCGGCCCCAGGCCGGCCGCCAGCTGCCGGCCCCAATCCGCATCCTCGGGCAGCAGCAGGGCCAGCTGGCCCAAGATGCGGGCTTCGGCCTCGGCGTCGCGGTGCAGCTGTATCTGGGCCTGCTTGGCATCCATGAAAGGCTCGTGAGCGGGCGGGCAAAAAAAGCGGCGGCGCCCGCGATGCAGGCGCCGCCGCTGGGCTGGCCGAGGCTCTGCTCTAGCGCAGGTGCACCACTTTGAAGATGGGGGAATCAGCCACCTGGCTCCCCTGCCTAGCTATCACGATGCCATAGTATGTCCCTGTCGGCAGGCTGGGCAAGGGCATTCTGGCCTGCACCCAGCCCCGGCCGCCCGGGGCCTTCAGGTCCGCCACCTGCACCATGGCCACGCTGAAGAGCCGCACCTCGAGGCTGTCGGCAGAGCCCTGCACCTGCACATACAGGGTGAGCTCGCTCCCTTGCTGGGGGTTGGGCACCGGCACCACCTTGAGCACCCTGAAGCGGATGAAGCCCGGGGTGGGGTCAGGCGTGATGGTGCCCGTGGGCAGGGCCGTGAAGGTGCTGGTGGCCGTGCCGCTGGGCGTGGCTGTGCTGCTGGCCGTGGAGGTGAGCGTGCGCGTGGGCGAGCTGCTGCTGGTGGCGCTGCTGCTGGCCGTGGATGTGGCGGTGGGCGTGGCCGGGCCCGTGGCGCTCTGCGTGGCCGTGGGCGTGGAGCTCAGCGTGGCCGTGCCGCTCAGCGTGGCAGTGCTGCTGGCCGTGGAAGAGCCCGTGAAAGTGGGCGTGCTGGTGCTGGTGGCGCTGGGCCCCTGGGTGAAGGTGCTGGACTCCGTGGGCGTGGCCGATGCGCTGGGGCTATGGCTGGCCGTGGCGCTCTGCGTGGCCGTGCCGGTATGGGTCGAGGTGCGGGTCGCGGTATCCAAGGGGGTGCTGCTGGCCGTGGGGCTGCCACTTGGCTCCGCCGCAGCCGTCGGCGAAGGCGAGGCGCTGAGAGTCGGCGAGGCGGTGCGGCTAGGCGAGGCGCTGGGGGTGCCGGAAGCCGTCGGGCTGGCGGTGGGGCTGGCCAGCACGGTGTTGGTGGGCGTGGAGGTGCGCGTGGCGCTGTCTTGCGGGGTGGGCGATGAGGAGCTGGTGGGCGTGGCTGAGCGCGTGCCCGTGGGGGTGCTTGAGCTGCTTGCGCTGCTGCTGGGGGTGGCGCTGCTGGTTAAGCTCAAGGCAGGCGTGGCCGTGCGGGTGGAAGTGGCGGTGGGCGTGCGGCTGGGCGTGGCGCTGCTGGTGGCCGTGGAGGACGAGCCGGTGATGGGGCAGAGGAAGGTGACCACGCTCATGCTGGGCAGGGTGTAGGTGAAGCTGCCGCCGCTCACTGCTTGCGCCGTCTGCTGCACCAGGTTGCGCGAGCTGTCCGTGATCCAAGGATACACCGTGGCAACGCTCAGGCTGCCGCCCAGGTTGAAGGCCTGGCTCACCGACGATCCGCTGCTGTTGATGGCCACGATCACGGCTTTGGCCGTGGCGGTGTTGCAATAGGCCGAGACCTGGATGCCAGAGGAGGGGGCCTCGGTGGCGGCGATGCGCATGAAGCCGGGCCTTATGAACTTGGCGAAGTTGCCCATCACATAGAGCTTTTTGGTGGGGGTCTTGGTGTTGTCGCACAGCCCCTCGTTGTCGCTGTTCTGGTTGATCAGCCACCAGAAGCAATAAGCGTTGAAGGCCTTGTCCACGATGCAGGTGTGCACCTGCTGGGCATACTTCATGCCATTGGTCATGCTGGGGTCGTTGGTGGCGAAATCCGACATCTCAGTCACCCAGCTGCCGACATAGTGACCGGCATTGGTGGCGTAGCTGGCCGGGATGGCGGTGGGCCCGCCGCCGTACAGATGCATGCCGATGATGGAAACATAAGGCGCCACCGCCGTGTCAGCCATGGTGGTGTTGGAGCCTGCCTGGTTGTCGGCAAAGGACTCCGGGGTCATGATCTTGGTGTTCAGGCCCGCGGTCTTGAGGGCCGGCCCCAGGTAGGTGCCGATGAGGTCATGGAATTGCTGCGGCGTCCAGAGGCAGGAATCGTAGCTGGTGTCATAATCCGGCTCGTTCTGGGGCGAAACGGCATAGACATTCACCCCGTAAGTGCTCTTCATGGCCTGGACGAATTTCACCAAATGGTTGGCATAGCCGGTGTAGTTGGCCGCGCTGCTGACAAAGACATTGCTGTTGCTGCCGGGGTTGAAGTTGGAGTTGCCGGTGTTGTTGCCCGCGGTCTTGCCGTTCTGCTTGTAGGCCACCGGCGGGCTCCAAGCGCTGCCGAACACGATGATGTTCGGGTTGGTCTGGACGGCCAGCTGCGCATTCCCCGCCTCGCTGGCCCAGTTCTCTGCCGGGTCGATGAGCATCCGCTCGATCGACAGCCCGCAATTGCCGTTCGTTTGCGAGGCCGGGGCCAGGCTAGATTCATCGGTCCAAAAGACCTTGGCCAGCGCCGCCGAAATCTGGCCGCTGTTCCAGACGCTGGCCGCGCCAAAGCCGTCGATGACCTGGTACTGGGTGGTGTTGTCGATGGTGGCAGCGCCTGCCCAGGCGCTGCTGGGCAGGCCCATGCTGGCGGCCAGCGCCAGCCCGGCGGCGAGGATGAAGGATGCGCTTCTCATGGTCAGCTCCTGGGATGTCCTGCTGCTCCCGACCCCATTGGTCAGGCGCCGTGTTGGGCGTGCTGCTCCATGCCTGCCGGCCCCACGGCCGGCGCCAGGCTGCCCTGCCCCTGGCGGTAGGCCAGGGGCGAGCGCTGGGCGAACTTGATGAAGGAGCGCGTGAAGTAGGAGGGGGAGTTGAAGCCGCATTCCATGCTGATGCGGCCGATGCTGCGCCGCGTCTCCCTCAGCATGCGGCAGGCCTGCTCAAAGCGCACCTTCTGCAGGTACTCGGAGAAGCCCATGCCCGTGTGCTGCTTGAAGCAGCGGCCGGTGGCGTTGGCCGAAAGCCCCAGGCGCTTGGCCACCAGGGCCAGGCTCAGCGGCTGGTCATAGTGGCGCTCAAGATGCTGCACCACGCGGGCGATGGCGATGTCGTTGCGGCGGCCGGGCGTGGCGCGCAGCAGCTGGCCCCAGGCCTGGGTCAGGCGCCGGAACTCGAGGGCCAGCTCGGCGGTGCTGCGGCATTTGGCCAGGCTCTCGTTCCAGGACTGGGCCAGGGATTCCATGCCCTCCAAGCCCCCGGGATGCCGCGTCTCAAGGGCGTCCACCAGCTGGGCCGCCATGGCGGACAGGTGCGCGCGCACTGCCACCGGATGCTCGGCAGTGGCCATCAGCACCGCGCGCAGGTATTCATCGCAGGCCCCCTGCAGGCCCGTGCCGCGGCCAAAGGCCTGGCGCAGGGCGCGGCTGGCCTCGGCCAGGCGCAGCAAGGGGTCCTGGCCCTGGGGGGGCATCTGGTCCTCATAGAAGACCGGGGACAGCTCCTGGAAGGCGCAGCACTGCAGGGCCCGCTCCGCGCCCAACGCGCTGGCCTCCAGGCTGCCGCAATCCTCCACATGCTCGCCGATGCCGATGCGCACCGGCACGCCCAGCAAGCCATGGGCGGCGGCAGCCAGGCTGCGGGCCAGGCCGGCCAGGTGCCCCCGCCACTTGGGGCGCTCCAGCCCTGGGGGCAGGGCGGCCAGGAACAGGGTGAGGCCATGCTCCATGCCCTCGGCCACGGTCTCCGGCAGGTCCCGCGCGATGCGCGCGCACTCCCTCTGCAGGCGCCGCTCCAAAAAGGCCGCGTCCTGGGGCCGGTCGCCGGCGTCCGGGGCCACCATCAGGGCCACCTGGGGCGGCTGGCTGATGCCCAGCTCAGCCTTTTCCCAATCGGCCAGGACGCCCTGCATCAGCAGGCTGCCCGATATGCCAAAGGCGCCGTGGCGGTCCACCACCGAGCGCACCCAGTCTTTGCGGGGCAGGCGGCCCACAAAGCCCTCCTGCCGGTCCCGGTCCATCAGCGCGGCGCCCTGCTTGATCGCCAGCCGTCCCGCCATCAGCCCGGCCAAGTCCTCCAGCAGGCGGCGGTGGCGGGGCAGCATCTCCTCGTCCAGCACGGGCGTGCGCAGGGCCGCTTCCTGGTATTCCAAGAAGTCCCGCGACCCTGGATTGGGGTCCACGCCCGTGCGCTGGCGCCACTGGGCCTTGAGCATCTCCAAGCTGGGCATCTTGCGCGCAAAGGGCCCCATGACAAAGACCCCTGCCACCTTGCCCTGGTCCAGCACCGGCACGAACAGGTCTTGAAAGCCGCAATGCGTGCCCAGATAGGCCTTGCGGCTGCGGCAGACCTTGTCGAAGCAGGCGCGATTGTAGGGCCGGCGCAGCTTGCCCTGGCCAAAGCGGGTCTCAAAGCTGATCAGCCAGTTGTGGGTGGACGATTCGCTGATGTTGACCCAGGCATCCAGCCCCTCGCCCACCACCAAGTGGCAGGTTAGGTCAGAATACTGGCGCAAGGTCTCCCGCGCCGAGGCCAGGATCTTCAGCAGGCTGAGATGCTCATCAAAAGCGCGATTCAACGCCATGGGCGCGTGGCTCCTTGGGTGCCGGCATGCAAGAGGGCTGCTGGAACGTTATAGCCGGCAAAACATAAAACGCCGTTCTGCCTAATCTTCACAGCGAGAGTATAGCAAAGGGCTCTGCTCGCTAATTTACCTTTTATGCCTTTTGCTTTTACTTTTCATGCTCCCAAGATCGCTATGCTGATTCTTTCCCTGCTGGGGCGCACAGCTTCTCCAGGCTGCGCAGGCGCCCTGGCTGGGCGACATAAGGATTTGCGAGGTCCCAGGCATAGCCGGCCAGCACCGAGCAGATATGGCGCTTCACATCCGGCGACTTGGCCGGGTGGAAGATGATGTCCTGCAGGCCGCCGCGGTACCAGGAATCCACAAAGGCGCGAAAGCTGTCCACCCCTTGGCGCAGGGCCTGGTCGTAGTGCTGCTCCCAATCCGGCTCCTGGCCAGCCAGCTGGGCCTGCACCAGGGGAGCGGCCATCCTGGCCGAGACCATGGCGATGGTCACCCCAGAGCTGAAGACCGGGTCCAGGAACTCGCCGGCATTGCCGAGCAGGGCCCAGCCCGGGCCGTGCAGGGAGCGCACATTGGCGGAGTAGCCGGTGAGGGAGCGGGCCGGCGTGTCCCAATCCGCGCCTGCGAGCAGGCCAGCCAGGCTGGGCTCCTCAGCCACCATGGCCCGCAGGCGCTCCAATTCCCCGCCCTGGGCGCGCGCCAGCAGGGCCGGCTCAGCCACCACGCCCAGCGAGCAGCGGCCATTGGAGAACGGGATCAGCCAGTACCAGACGCCCTGCTCCTTGGGATGCACGGTGACCAGGATCTTGTTGCGGTCCAGCGCCGGCCTGGGGATGTTGTCCGCGATGTGGGTGAAGAGGGCCGTGCGCACCGGGAACTGGGAGGGCGCCTCCAGCCCCAGCAGGCGCGGCAGCAGGCGGCCAAAGCCGGTGGCATCCAGCACAAAGCGGGCGCGCAGCTCAAGGCTGCCCTGGGCAGAGGACACCTGCAGGCAGCTGCCCTGGCCGCTGAAGCTGCCGCCAACGACCGCGGCGCCATAATGCACCGGCACCCCGCGGGCCTCCACCGCGTCGATGAGCACCTTGTCAAAGGCCGCGCGCTGCACCTGGAAGGCGGTGCCCCAGCCCTGGCTGCTCTTGTCGCGAAAGTCGAAGGATTCCGCCTGCTCCCCGCGCCGGAAAGCCGCGCCGTCCTTGAACTGGAAGCCGGCCTCCACCACCGGCCTGAGCAGGCCGGCCTGCTCCAGCACGCCCAGGGACTGGGGCAGCAGGCTCTCGCCAATGGAGAACCTGGGGAAATGCTCCCTCTCATACACCGCCACCTTCAGGCCCCGCTGCTGCAGCAGGGCCGCGGCCACGCTGCCCGAGGGCCCCGCCCCCAAGATGGCCACATCCAGGTCGTGCCGGGCGTCGGCAAGGCTCATGGCTTTTGCTCCGCGGAGAGGCCCCAGAAGGGGTAGAAATTGCCCCATTGCAGGGGCGCTGTGGCGCAATGATGCTCTAGCCGCCGGGCGAAGCGCGCCGCGCAGGCCTTCAGCGCCTCGGCGCGGCCCTCGCGGGGCAGCTCCAGCCGCTGCTCAAAAAGCTCGTAATGGATGTCATAGCCGCCGGGCCGGGCCAGGCAGAAGAAGAGCAGCACCGGGCATCGCAGGGCCGCGGCCAGCACATAGGGGCCCACGGGCCAGGCCGCATCATGGCCCAAAAAGGGCGCCCGCACGGCATGCCGGCCATGGGGCGGGGTGCGGTCCCCGGTGATGAGCAGCGCCTCGCCGGCTTCCAGCCTCTGCTGGAGCAGCGCCACGGCCTCGGGCCCCAGGCTGTCCACTTGGAAGAGGCGGGCCTGGCTCTGCGGGTTGACCCGGGCCATCAGGGCGTTGAAGCGCGCCGCGTGCCGCGTGTGCACCAGCACGTTCACGATCACCCGCTCCCCGCCCTTCACCAGGGCCCGGGCCATCTCCAAGTTGCCCAGGTGCGACCCGATGAGGATGAGGCCGCGGCCCTTGGCGAGCTCGCGGGCCATCACCTCTTGGCCATGGAAAATGGCCTTGGGGGCTGGCTGGCCCGGGTCCCAGGCCAGCAGCTTGTCCAAGGCGGTCTCAGCGAAGCACCAGAAATGCCTGAAGACCAGCCAGGCGCCAGGCCGGGCTGCCAGGCCGCCGCTCTCATGCAGGCGCTGCAGGTACTGGCGAGAGGCCCGGCGCTTTTCGGGGCTGAGGACATAGAAATACAGCACCACGGGCAGCAGCAGCAGCCTGAAGGGCCAGCGGCCCAGCCAGCGATGCGCCTGAAAGGCCAGCTCCAAGCCCCATCCTGCCCCCAGCTCGGCTCTGCGCGACCAATGGCGCACCTTGGGCTGGTTCATCCTTCATCCAGTGAAAACGGCAAGATTCCTCCTGATTGGCAGTATTTATCTTACGCGACAGGCTTCGCAGGCGTTTCCTTGGCTCCTGCATCAGGTAATACAGGTCTGCTGGCTAAGGCCAGTGATGGGCTGGGGCTGTGAAAAGCGCCCTAAAGCAGAAAGCCCAGCCGCAAGGCTGGGCTTTCTGCTTTCCGTCAATCGTGAATCAGGCAGCAAAGGGGTAATCCGTGTAACCCTTGGCGCCAGACGTGTAGAGCGTTAAGAAATCCACCGCGTTCAATGCGATGCCCTCTTGCAGCCTTCGCACAAGATCAGGGTTGGCCAAGAAGCTGCGGCCAAAGCCCGCCAGGTCCACCAAGCCATCCTGCACGGCCGCCAGGGCCGAGGCCTGGTCAAAGCTGCCTCCGATGAGATAGGTGCGCGGCCAGATCTTGCGCAGAGCCAACTTCAGATCCATCGGCACGGGCGGCGCTCCCATGCCAGCGTGATCGGCGATATGAACGTACATGATGCCGGCATCGGCCAGCAGAGCCACCAGCCGCTTGTAAGTCGCATCGATCTCTGGATAGGCGGCCATGCCTGCGTTGGTTCCGTAGGGCGAGAGCCGCATGCCCACCTTGTCCCCGCCGATGGCTGCGGCTGCGGCTTGGGCCACCTCGGCCACAAATCGGAGCCGCTTCTCCATGCTGCCGCCCCAGGCATCCGTGCGATGGTTGGTCTGGGGGCTGATGAACTGCTCCAGCAGATAGCCATTGGCCCCGTGCAGCTCGATGCCGTCAAAGCCAGCCGCCACCGCATTCTTGGCCGCGGCCGCGAACTCAGCCTTGGCCTCCAGCACCTCAGCCTCGCTCATAGCCATCGGCACCGGATGGTCCTGCATGCCCTGGCTGTCGGTGAACATCTGGCCTTCCAGCCGGATCGCGCTGGGCGCCAAGACCTTGGCTCCCGCGGTCAGGTTGGCCGAATGCCCCACGCGGCCGGTGTGCATCAGCTGGGCGAAGATGCGGCCGCCCTTGGCATGCACCGCCGCGGTCACTGGCTTGAAGGATTCCACCTGCGACTGGCTCCACAGGCCGGGGATGCGGGCGTAGCCCTTGCCATTGGGCGAGGGCGCGATGCCTTCGCTGATGATGAGCCCCGCGCTGGCGCGCTGCCCGTAATACTCCGCCATCAGGGCATTCGCCTGACCCGCAGCATCCGCGCGGCTGCGGGTCATGGGGTTCATCACCAAGCGGTTGCTGAGCGTGTACTCTCCCATGATGTAGGGTTCAAAGAGCGATCTTTCTGCCATGGTTCCACCTGAGTGAATGAGCTCTGCTCGAGCCCGCTCTTTTTTACGCAAGAAGGGGCCGCTCGCGATTGCGGTTTTCAAGCGGCCCGGTGTTGTATCTCCGGAGGCTCGACTTTGATCAGGCTCTCGGCCTTGAGCCAGTCTTCCAGGTCTTTGCCAGGGGCAAAGCCCCTCTTTTCTGAGAGATAATAGGCGGCAATGGCGACCCGCCATTGCTTGTCGGCCAGCGGCTCACGCCGCTTCTTGTTGTGGGACCCATCGTGGACCTTGTTGGTCATCGCTCTGCCTCCCCATGGCATGGGCAGGAGCCCCCTTGCCAGGGAATCCGCCACACACAGCTCAATGCGCCAATACCCGCCTTTATTCCCGCAAAAAAGGCCCAGCCAAGCGGCCGGGCCTTTCTGCTGAATCACCAGATCATCACTCGCCCAATCGGTTGATGTCCACGGACTCCAGGATGCTCTTGCCAGCCTCGCCCCCAGCTCTGGGGATTTACTCAGATCTCAAAAGTGTCCTCTGTGCCCTCGTCCCAGCGGTCCCAGAGGAAGTGGCCGGCGCGGCCGTCCGCGATGAGGCGGAAGGCGTAGCGCACCTGCTCCTCGTAGAACTCGCAGAAGGCGCCGGGCTTGTCCATGCCCCCGCTCATCTCATGGGCCTCAGCCGGGCAGGGCGAGCCGCAGAAATGGCGGATGGCGCAGCGGCTGCAGGGCTCAATGTCCTCCACCTTGCGGCCGGTGACCTTCTTGAAGGCCGCGCTCTCAAGCGCCGCGGGGATGGCGCCAGCGAACAGGTTGCCCCCGCAGAACTCAGGCAGGCCGATGAACTCGCTGCAGGGGAACATGCCGCCGTCCGGCGCCAGGGCGAAGAAGGCCCTGCCGCCGCCGCAGGGCGACAGGTCGCACATCAGGCGGCGGGCGGTGGGCGCCAGGATGCTGACCAGGATGTTGGCGAAGTTGGCCACCACCAGCTTGCGCCCGGTCTGCTGGCGCAGCTGGTCTGCGCGCTCCAGCGCGGCCATGAAGCGCGGGAACACCTCCTCGTCCCTGGGCTTCAGCCCCCGTGCCGCTGGCAGGGTGCAGCGCAGCATGTTGAGCATGGTGGCTGGCACCTCCCGCTGGTGGAGGAACTCCACCAGC
>CAYXCT010000030.1:0-15187 GCA_964463435.1 uncultured bacterium
CGGTCCAGATTCACCATCACCCGCTCCATGGGCACTTCGATGCGCTTGGCAGCGGCTTCGATGATGCGGATGTTGGCCTGGTGGGGAACGAAGAGGCTCACATCCGCGTGGGTCAAGCCGGCTTTGCTGATGGCGGCTTCAGAGGCTTCTTCCATCACCCGCACGGCGAACTTGAAGACGGCGTTGCCCTCCATCTTAAGGTAGTGCAGGTGCTGGTCAATGGTCTCGTGGCTGGCCGGCATGGCCGTGCCCCCGGCCGGCATGTAGAGCAGGCTGGCGGCCGAGCCGTCAGCGCCCAGGTGCAGGCTCAGGATGTCGTGCCCTTCCCCGGGCTGGCCCAGCACCATGGCGCCGGCGCCATCGCCAAACAGCACGCAGGTGTTGCGGTCAGTCCAGTCGGTGATGGCGGAGAGCTTCTCAGCCCCGATGATGAGCACCCGGCGCGCCAAGCCGGCGCTGATGAGGCCGGTGGCGGTGGCCATGGCGTAGATGAGGCCAGAGCAGGCGGCTGAGATGTCATAGGCAAAGGCCTGGGGGGCGCCGATCTTCTGCTGCACGTAGACGGCGGTGGAGGGCCAGGGATGGTCCGGCGTGATGGTGGCCATCACGATGGCATCCAGCTCCCCCGCCTTGACCCCGGCGCTGGCAAGCGCCCGGCGGCTGGCCTCAGCCGCCATGTCGCTGGTGAGCTCATCCGCGCGGGCGATGCGGCGCTCGCTGATGCCGCAGCGGGTGCGGATCCACTCATCCGAGGTCTCGACCATCTTCTCAAGCTCGTGGTTGCCCAGCACGCGCTCGGGCACATAAGAGCCAGTGCCAAGGATGCTGGCCAGGGCCTTGGGAGAGCTCATTCTGGGGCCTCCGCGTTCTGCTGAGCGATGCGCTCAGCCATCTTCTCCACCAAGCGGTCCTTGGCGCAGCGGTGCGCCAGCCGGATGGCATTCTTGAGCGCTGTCTCGTTGGCCGAGCCGTGGGCGATGATGAAATTCCCGCCCACGCCGAGCAGGGAGGAGCCTCCATGCTCGTCGGCATTGGCCCGCAGGGCCAGCTCGCGGAAGGCGGGCTTGGAGAGCAGGCCCCCGGCCTTGGTCAGGGGGCTGCCAGCGGCATAGATGCCTTTGAGCTCGCTGATGAGCAGGCGGAACACGCCCTCAGCCGTCTTGAGCAGCACATTGCCCACAAAGCCGTCGCACACCACCACATCCGCGCGGCCATTGAAGATGTCGTAGCCCTCCACGTTGCCGATGAACTGGATGGGGGCCTTTTTGAGCATGGCAAAGGCGGCCTGGCTCTGCTCATTGCCCTTGATGTCCTCTTCGCCGATGGAGAGCAGCCCCACCCGCGGGCTGGGCTTGCCCATCACCTGCTGGGCGTAGAGGTTTCCCATGATGCCGAACAGATAGAGGTCCTCAGGCCGGCAATCGACCACCGCGCCCACGTCGAGCACGGCCGTGGTGGCCCCGCCCTTCTGGGGGAGCTGGCTGACGATGCCCGGCCTGCGGATGCCGGGCAGGCGGCCCAAGGTGAGGGTGGCCGAGACCACGCTGGCGCCGGTGTTGCCGGGGCTGACCGCGGCCTGGGCCTTGCCCTCCTTCACCATGCGGGCAGCCACCGACACCGAGGCATCCCGCTTGGCCTTGAAGGCGGCCCCAGGCTCCTCGTCCATGCTGATGACCTGGCGGGCCGGCTCAAGGCGGGCGCGCTTAAGCCCGGGCTGGGCCGCCATGGCGGGCTCCAGCAGGGCGGGATCGCCCACCAGGATGAGGGAGAGGTCGTCAATCTCTTTGAGGGCCAGCGCGCTTGCGGCGAGCACCGTGGGCACGCCGCGCTCGCTGGTCATGGCATCAACAGCGACTGTGATCACAGCAGGCCTGGCTTACTTCTCGGCTTGCGCGATGACCTCGCGTCCATCGTAATACCCGCAATTGCTGCAGACATGGTGCGGCAGCTTGGGCTGCTTGCACTGGGGGCAATTGCCGGAGGCCGGAGCGGTGAGCTTCCAATTGGCCCGGCGCTTGTCGCGGCGGGAAGCAGAATGCTTTCGCTTTGGATTGGCCATGGTGGTCTTCCTCCTGCTATATAATGGGCGGTTGGCTGCCCTTGGTCTTGGGATCCTTGATCAGCTCCCCCAGGCCAGCGAATGGCCCATGGGTCTTCTTTTCTCCGCAAATGCATGCTTCATGGTTGAGGTCCGCGCCGCAGCCCAGGCAAAGGCCTTGGCAATCCTCACGGCAAAGGGGCCTGTATGGCAGGCAGAGCTCCAGCTCCTGCCTCAGCTGCTCCCCCAAGGGCAGGTCTTCGCCCTCAAAGGCCACGCTCCCATCCCCCTCATCCTGGCCTTCAGAAGCCGGGCCAGGCTCGAATTGAAAGGCGAAATCCGCCTTCAAGGGAAGGTCAAAATCCCGCAGGCAGCGGCTGCAGGCCAGATGGGCCTGGGCCGAGACCTGGCCCCGGGCAAGGATGCTCGTCCCCATCTGCTCCAGGCGCAGCTTTAAGCCTGCCAGCTGCTCAGGAAAAGCTGAGCTCAAGCCAAGCTCAAGAGCCGGGACTTGCAGCTCCTCTTCATATCCCCCGCGCTTGGCAAGGGCCCGCAAAGGCACGGTGAACATGCTTCCCGCCTAGAATAGAACAACGGCTGACAAAGGTATCCGACCCCATAAAAACTGTCAAGGTATTTGTTCCGCCTGGAAAAATACCAGGCCCGCGCTCAAGAGCCCGAAATCCCATTTACAAAAGCGAAACCGGCCCTCACATGCCCAAAAACAATGAAGAGGGGCAGGAGCCCCTCTTCATCATTAGGACCAAAGCTCCCTACTCGACCCGAGCCACCCACAAGGCGGTCCGGTTGCTGGCGATCCAGCGCGTCTTCCAGCCCACAAAGGCGAGCAAAGTGCCATTGGGGCTGTATTGCGGGTCTCGGGAGAGCAGGCTGTAGGGCATCAGCTGGCGGGAGAGCCCGTCATTCAGGTTGAGCACGCCAATATGGTAAAGGTCGCGGAAGACGGGCCAGAAGCGGGTCTTCTCCTCGATGGCGATGCAGGACGAGTTGGGCGACCAGGTGAACTGGAGCAGCTCGCCTTGGGCGTTGTAGACCGAGCCGGGCTCGGTGCCGTCCGCGCGGCCCACCCAGAGCTGGTCACGGCCGATCTCCTCATTGCTGACCTTGAAGGCCACCTTGCTGGAGTCCCTGCACCAAGCCGGCGCGCCCACCGGCGCCAGGCTGGCATAGAGCCGGGCCGGCCAGCTGCCATCGCGCTCCACGGTGACCACCGTGGTCTCGCCATCCAGGCTGAGCAGCAGGGCCACGCGCTTGGAATCCGGGGACCAGAGCGGCGCGCTGATGCGGTCGGCCTGCGCGGTGTAGATCTCGCGCTCGGGCCCGCCCGTGGCGGGCCGGACCAGCAGGTGCCAGGCATCAGCCGGCTTGAACCAGCGGAAGCGCAGGGGCTGCTTGGTGTGGCTGATGAAGCTGCCCACGCCGATCTCCCCGCCCTTGAGCTCCTCCTGCCCGGTGCCGTTGCTGGCCATGCGGTAGAGCTTGCCATCCTTGATGAAGACCACCTTGCGCTGGTCTGAGCTCCAGGCCGGGAACAGGGGCTGGTGCTCGGCAAGGCTAAAGTCGCGCCAGCCGTGGCCCAGGTCGATCTGGTAGCGGGCCGGGAAATCGGCGCGCCCCACGTACAGGAGCTCCTGGCCATCCGGCGACCAGGCCGGGTCCAGATGCTCCATGCCACGGGTGAGCGCGGTGTAGGATTTGCGCTTCAGGTCGGCGCGGCAGACCTGGGCCTGGCCATGGATGGGCGCCGCGAACAGGAATTCACGGCTGTCTGGCGACCAAGCCTGGTCGTTCAGGATGGGCAATACCCCGCCAGCGCAGATCATCTCAGCCTTGGTCATGATCACTGCCGTGGGCGTCTCAGCTTGGGCCCCGTCGGCGCGCGCCATGGTGCCCTGCTCCAGGTTGAAGACCATCAGCCGCGCCTTGTCGCGCTTGGGGCCCAGGCAAGTGAAGGCCAGGTGCGAAGAATCAGGCGACCAAGACCAGCCCCGCGCCTCGCGGCCCGCGTGCAGATGCAGGGTCTTGCTGGCCTCCGCGGGATCGGCGGCATCGGTGTGCAGATAGATGCCCACGCCCGTCATCTCCCTGCCCTGCTGGTCATAGGAATAGCTGATGCGGCTCGAGCCCAAGGGCTGGCCATCCTCAGACTTGCGCTCCGGCCCCCAGCGCAGCTCGCCGGCGCTGGCATCCATCTGGCGGCGGGGGCTCTGGTCGAGGCATTCAAAGCCCGAGGTGGGGAGCTTGGGGCTCCCCCATTCCTGCAGCACAAAGATGAAGAGCGGCAGGTTGATGATGAGGCCCACAGCCACCAGGAGGCGCGAGAAGCTGGGCAGGTAGCTCAAAGCCCCCTGCTGAAGCGCCGCCAAGGCCAGCAAGAAGCCGGCCACCGCGGCCAAGCCCGCGTAGAAGACATCAAAATGGATGAAGAGCGCCAGGGCCAGCACCTGCAGGGCGAAGCCGCCCAAGAGCCAGAGCCCGGCGCGGGCATTGGCCCAGTCATAGAAGAGCCTGAGCCCGTAATCGAGCACGGCCAGCAGCAGAACGCTGAGCACGCCGGCCAAGGCCACGGCGCGGAAGTCAAGCCGCGCCGGATGGGCCAGGGCCAAGACCAGGAAGAGGGTGGTGAAAGCCAGCAAAAAGCCCAGGCTGGCCAGGCGGACCACGGCCTCCCCGCGCTCAGCGCCCGTGCCAAAGCGGGTGAGCGCCGGCCCATGCGCCGTTGCATAGGCGATGGCCAGCAGCAGCAGGCCGGCGCCCATCACCAAGGGCTGCGGATGCCAGGCCCAGGACCAGAGCGCCCCGCCCGCCAGCGCCAGCCAGCCCGCCAGGGCCACCCAGGCCAGCAGGGCCTGCAGCTTGCTGCTGGTGGACCGCTGTTGCCAGTAGGCGGCAAAGTTGAAGACCCTGCCCGCATCCAAGGGCGCCCCTGCTTCGGCAGCCTTGGGCTCGGGCGCGGCCTCGGCCGGGGCCGCCTGCTCGGCGCCTGCTTCCGGGGCGAGCCCCTGTTCCATGTCTTCAGCCATGCCATTCCTCCGAATGTCAGTGTTGACCTTTGGGAATCTCGCGGCTCAGCGCGCCATGTAGCAGAGGCGCATGCTGGCCCTGGGTGATGCGTGCTTCAGCCAGGCGCTCACCTGGCTGAAGTCCATGCCGGTGAGCCGCTCCAAGAAGGGCACATGCTGCTTGGGCACCACCAGCTCAGGGCTGCCTTGGATGCCGGCCATGTCGCTGGCCAGGTCCACGGCATCGTCAAAGTCGCCCAGCTGGTCCACCAGGCCGCTGTCATAAGCCTGGCGGCCGGTGTAGACGCGGCCATCAGCCAGGCTGCGCACATAGGCCTTGAGCTCGCCGTCCGTGGGCTGGCGCTTCTCACCGGTGCTGGCCTGCCAGCCCTCGGCAAGCCCTGCCTTGCGGCCATCCACCACGGCCTGCACGAACTGGTCATAGACATCGTCCACCACATCCTGCAGCACGCGCCGCTCATCCGGCCGCATGTTGCGGGCGAAGCTGCCGGTGTCCTTGTAGGCGCCGGACTGGATGGTGTCATAGCGGATGCCGGCCCAGCGCAGCAGCTTCTCGGCGCTGGCCACCTCCATGATGACCCCGATGCTGCCGGTCAGGGTGCCGGGATGGGCCAGCACCTTGTCCGCGCCGGTGGCGATGTAGTAGCCGCCCGAGGCGCATTCGCTGCCCATGCTGGCCACCACCTTGAGGCCCTTGCCGCGCAGGCGCATCACCTCGGAGAGGATCTCCTGCGAGGCCTCCACCCCGCCGCCGGGCGAGTCGATGTCAAGGATCACGGCCTTCACCCGCGGCAGGCCCCGCTCGATGCGGTGCATCCAGCGCAGGGTGTCGCTGGTGTCAAAGATGGGCCCATAGACCTCGACCACCGCGATGCGGTCCGTGGCCAGGGCCGAGGACAGGCCGCGCCAGGCCTGGTGCTTGCGGGCAGACCAGCCCCAGAGGGCCAGGCCCAGGCAGGCCAGGCCGGCCTCGATGGCCCAAACAGCGGCGGGCCGCCTCATTTCTTGAGCCCCAAGTCCGAGGCCACGCCCTCGATGATGGCGCCCGTGACGATGTCCTTCTTCACCAGGAAGGTCTCCAGCAGCCCGTTGTCGCACAGGGTGTTGATGAGGCGGGGGATGCCCTGGCTGAAGGCATAGACCGCCTCCAGCGCCGAGGCGTCAAAGATGTCGCGGGTGCAGCCCACGATGCCCAGGCGGTGGCGCACATAAGCGCTGGTGGCCTCGCGGTGCAGGGGCTTGATGGTGAACTTGAGCGCCACCCGCTGCACCAGCGGCGGATCCACCGCCATGTAGGTCTCCAGCTCGGGCAGGCCGAAGAGCACCACCGAGATGAGCTTGCGGCCCGGCACCTCCAGGTTGGAGAGGCCGCGGAACTCCTCGAAGATCTCCTTGGTCTGCAGCATGTTGGCCTCATCAATGAGGACAACGGCCTTGCGGCCCGCCTCATAGATGGCGGTCAGGCGCTCATAGAGGGCCGGCAGCAGCTCTGCCTTGCGGTCCGGCGGGTTGGGCACGCCCAGCTGCGTGGCGATCTTCTTGAGCAGCCATTCGGCGGTCACCTCGCTGTGCACGATGACCAGCAGGGCGGCTTCATACTTGTCATCCGCCTCCAAGCGCTCCAGCATGCGGCGTGCCAGCAGGGTCTTGCCGGCTCCAGGCCCGCCGATCACCACCGCCAGGCCCTTCATGGTCTCCACCGCATGGCTGATGCGGATCATGGCCTCTTGGTGCTGGCTGCTCTCATAGAAGAAGCGGCTGTCGGCAGCATTGGAGAAGGGCTGCTCGCTCAGGCCAAAATGCTGCTCATAGCTCAAGGGTGCGCCTCCGAAACTCCCGCTGGCTCAGCGGGCCCTCACAGATAGGAAACCTTGCTCTTCTTGACGGGATCGCCTGGCGCGGCCAGGGGGGGCAGCGCCCTGCCCGGCGCCTTGCCGCCATGGCGCGCCTTGAGCGCCTCCAGCTTGGCGGCCACATCCGCATTGCCCGGCTCCTTTGCCAGGATGCGCTGATAGATGCGCAGGGCCTCCTCGATGAGCCCCTGCTTGGTGTAGATCTCTGCCACGGTCACGGTGGTGAACTCATCCAGCTCATCATCATCCGCGGCAGGGGCTGGGGCTGAAACTGGGGCTAGTGGATGCGGATGGGGCGCCTGCGGCTGGCGGGCCGCGGCCGCGGCCTCCAGCTTGCGCGTGGCCTCCTCGGCCTTGGTGCGCAGCTCCTCGGCCCTGCGAGCCGCCTCTTCCGCTGCTTTGCGGCTCTCCTCGGCGCGTCGCAGGCTCTCTTCGGCCGCCCGCATCCGCTCTTCCTCGGCCTTGAGCTTGGCTTCCATCTCGGCCTTGAGCCGGGACTCGGTCTCGGCCTTGATCTTGGCCTCTAATTCTGCCTTGAGGCGCGCCTCAGCCTCTGCCTTGAGCCGCGCCTCTTCCTCCGCCTTTGCCTTGGCTTCCGCCTCGGCCATCAGGCGGGCCTCCTCCTCGGCCCGGAGCTTGGCCTCGGCCTCCTCCTGCTCCTTGCGGCGTGCCTCCTGCTCAAGCCGGGCGGCTTCGGCGGTCTTGGCGAATTCAGCGGCGGCGGCAGACGTGTCTCCCGCCATCCCCGGCGCCACCGGGGCCTCGCCCGTGCTCTGCTTGGCGATCAATGAATAGACGTGGTGCAGGGCCTGGCGCACCGCCTTGTCATCAGGCGCCTGGCTGAGGATGCGCTGATAGACCTCGATGGCCTCATCCAAGGAGCCGCCCGAGACATAGCCCTCGGCCAGCTGCATCAGCATGGCATGCTCCTCCTGCTGCTCAGCAGCGGCAGCAGGCGCGGCCTGAGGGATGACCAGCTCCGAGGGGTCGGGCTGCGCGAGGGCCGCGGCTGGCAGCGCCTCATCCAGCGCCGGGCCAGAAGGCCCGGCTAGCGCCTCCGCCTCCGGGGCGGGGGCAGCCTCTTCCTGGCTAGCAGCAGGCGCTGGAGCCGGCTGCGCAGAGGCGGGCGCGGGGTGCAGGGCCCCCTGGGCGCCCTGCTGAGCTTCGGCGCAGGCAGGGTCCAGCTTGAGGGCCTTGGCAAAGGCCTCTTGAGCCTTGCCAGCATCACCAGCCGTCTGCCAGGCTTTGCCCGCAAGCACATAGCTGGCGACCGCCTCAGCAGCCTTGCCGCGCTTCAGGTGCAGGTCAGCTTGGATGCCGTGAGCCCAAGCATTGCCCGCCTCAACCTTGAAGACGCGGTTGAGCATGGCTTGGGCATCATCCAGCTTGTCAGTGCGAAGGCCGATGTCGGCCATATGGCCCAAAGCCCCGACATGGTTGACCTTGAACTTGAGCAGCTTCTCGAACTCGAGCTTGGCCTCATCGTATTTGCTGCGCCGATAAAAGACCTGCCCGAGCAGGTAATAGGCCTCCAGGCTCTTGAGCTGGATGGCCTTCTGCGCGAAGAGCTGGGCCTTGTCCAGGTCGCCATCTTCCAAGGCGACCTCGGAGATGAGGAGGAACTCCTTCTTGGCTTCGCTCTCATTGCCGTCTTTGAGATAGATCTCGCCCAGCGCCAGGTGCGCGCTGGAATTCTTGGGGTCAGCCTCCAGCACCTTTTGAAAGATGGGGAGAGCCTTCTTGTAGATCTTGCTGCGGAAATAGGCCTCAGCGATGACCAGCAGGTTCTTGGCCGCTTCGGCCATATTGCCGCTGCGCAAGTACAATTCGCCCAGCTTCTGATAAACATCGTAGCTCTCAGGGCTCAGCTTGATGACCTGGCTGAAAGCCTTGATGGCGGTCTCGACATCGTCCGTCTCAAGGGCCGCCTCAGCCTCCACCTGCTTCTGCAGCAGGATCTGGCGCTTGCGGCTCGCGTCATCAAGCGACTTGGAATCAAGGCGGGCCATCTTGCGATAGACCACTCCGGCTTTGTCCGACTGCCCCTGCTTGTTGTAGGCCTCTGTGGCGATCTGGTATTCGTTGAAGGCTTCTTGGCTTGCGCCCTTCTTGGCCTGGGCATCCCCGAGCATGGTATGGACGTTGTGATCCGCGGGATCGAGCGCCAGCAGCTTCTTGTATTCGGTGATGGCCTTGTCCCAACGGCCTTCTTGGGAGTAGATGTAGGCCATCTTGATGATGGTTTTCTTGTCTTCTGCCACAGGACGCTCCGAGGAACCCACAAAATGCTGCGGCATAAAGTTAGCATCCAAAAATTGAATTGTCAATCATAAGGGATTCTGGTGATTGGCACGGGACAGACGGCAGAATGAAACCAAGTAAGATAGTGTGGCAAAGCGCTGCATCTCCTTGTGGCATGGCCGCAAGATTTGAATTGCGCATCCAGTGCCGCTATTATATGCTTGCACCGCTCAGTGCCGGAGTGGTGGAACTGGCAGACGCAGAGGACTCAAAATCCTCCGCCCTCCGGGGCATGTGGGTTCGAGTCCCACCTCCGGCACCATTACTTTGTTCGAGGGAAGCATGGCCATCAAGAAGCAGGATCAAGAGACCCGCAAGGATCCCCGCTATACCAAGGTCTTGCCCGTGGACTGCCGCATCGTGGAACTCTCGCCATTGACCCGCGCCGGTCAAGGCCTCAAGAAATGGCAGCGCTTCCCCGCCCGCACCATCAATGTCAGCAAGAATGGCATCTTGATCAATTCTGATTTCGAGATCGACCCGCAAACCAAGCTGGAGCTGAGCTTTGACCTCAAGGTTGAGGACGAGAATCATCCCATCATCCTCTTGGCTGAGGTGATCCGGGCAAGGCGGAATGCCTATGACCTCTTTGGCCGTTGGGCCATGGGCATGCGCATCCTTGAGATAGATCCCAAAGATTTCTCCCTGGTCTCGGATTTCTTCATCAGCGCCAAGTGAGCTGAAAGTGCTGTTGCTCTTTAAAAAAGCGCTGCAAAGCAAGCCGTTAAAATTAGATACGGCTTATTTTGCAGCGCTTTTTTTATTTTCGTTCATAATCTACTTGAAGTCGCTTTGCGGTTCTGTCTATCTTGACGACTCAGGAGAAACAGCTACCGTAGCTGCCTTGCTCGGCTTGGGGCATCCACCCGGGTATCCCCTGCACACCTTGCTGGCTAGGCTGGCTGTGCTGCTGCTGCCTGGCAGCCCTGCCTTTTGCCTGAACTTGCTGAGCAGCCTGCTGGCCAGCCTTTGCGTGGCCAGCTTTGGCTTGTTGGCGCTCCAAATGGGCGAGCTGGCCTTGCCAAACGCCAGCCGGCGCATCCTGCTCATGTCCTCTGCGGCCGCTAGCCTGGGCTTGGCCCTGGGCCCAGTGTACTGGCATCAGGCCCTGGTAGCCAAGGGCTCTATCTATCATCTCAACAACCTGTTCAGCATCCTGCTCTTGATGGCCTTGCTGGCGGCCCGCAAAGGCGGCCCCCAGGCCTCACGCAGGGCCTTGGGCTTGTTCTGGCTGGGCCTGGGCCTGGGCCTGGCGCACCACTACATGAGCCAGCTGGTCCTCTTGCCTGCCTATGGCCTGCTCCTGGTGGCTCCCCTGCCCGGCTCAGCGGCCTGGCCCCTTCGCCTGAGAAAGTCGCTGGCGCTCTCCTGGCTGGCCCTGCCCGGCATCAGCCTCTATGCCTACCTGCCCTTGCGCACGCTCTGCCATCCCGCGGTAGCTTGGAGCGGGGTGTCCAGCTTCTCTGACCTGCTCTTCAACCTGAGCCGCGCCCAGTATGCGGCCAGCGAGGGCGCGCGCAGCGCCTGGGTGGTGCTGGCCCAAGTGCGCACCATCTTCATGATGGCCCTGCGCGAAGGGCAGTTCCTGGGCCCAGCCCTGGCCCTGCTGGCTGCCTGGCTGCTCATCAGGGCCAAGTCGCCGCTGCGCTGGGCCCTGGTGCTGGGGGCAGCCTTTCCCTTCATGGCCGCGGCGGGCTACTTCAACCTGGATGCCGACCGGCTCTGGGTCATGAAGCCCCACCTCTTCCCAGGCTACCTGATGCAGGCCCTGCTGGCAGCGCTGGGCCTGGCTTGGCTGGCCGCCCGCGCGGCTCGCCCCTGGCGCGGCCTGCTGCTGGCCCTGCCCCTGGCGCTGAGCCTGAGCCTGGGCGCCGCCTTCTGGCCCGAGGCCGACCTTTCCCACTGGCACTATGCCCTGGATGCCGCGCGCAACCTGATGCTCACCGCGCCCAAAGGCGCGGTGCTCTACCTTTCCGGGGACAGCATGATCTTCCCCCTCTGGTACCTGCAGCGCTACGAGCAGCGCCGCGCGGACCTGTGCCTGGTGGGGATCCCGGTGCTGCCCATGCGCTGGGTGCGCGAGGACCTCGCGCGCTGGCACCCAGAGCTGCGCCAGCCCTTGGGCCACGAGCCCATGGGCGTGGAGAGCGTCGCCCCGCTGGTGCAGGGCATGCTGCGGCTCAACTGGGGAGAGCGGCCGCAGTTCGCGGGCTACAACAAGAAGGGCCCCGAGCTGGAGGGCTATGAGCTGCTGCCTTGCGGCGCCCTTTTCCAGGTCTGCTCCCCCAGCGCAGCCAGGGACGCCAGCCAGCGGGCCACCGCGCCCCCGGAAGCGCTGTTCGCCGCCTACAACAGCCGCGGCATCAGCCAGGGGAGCCAGGACCCGGACACGCGCAAGCTCTTCATCAATGATGCCGCCATCATCCACAACAGCTATGGCACCTGGCTGGAGGATGGCGGCGCCTACGGCCCGGCGGGCCAGCAATACCAAGAGGCGGCCCGCATCTGCCCCTGGGATGCCCAGTTCCCCTACAACTGCGGCAACGCCAGCTTCCGGCAGAAGCAATATGCGCTGGCCGAATCCTGGTACCGCCAAAGCCTGCAGCTGGACCCCGGCTATGCCGACGCCCATTTCAACCTGGCCGTGGACCTGCAGGCCCAGGGCCGGGGCGCCGAATGCCGGCATGAGCTGGAAGAGGTGCTGCGGCTAGATCCAAGCCGCGCCGAAGTGCGTAGTTTTCTTGGGATGAATTGACCTTTTCTGTGTTAACCTGGGCGCATCAAACCTTCGGGAGGGAACATGGCAGGTGAAGGCCTGGAAGACATCGTCGCCGGCAAGTCAGCGATCTCGACCATCGACGGCAAGCGCGGGGTCCTGACCTATCGCGGCATCTCCATCCACGACTTGGCGGACTTCTCGAGCTTTGAGGAGACGGTCTTCCTGCTCTGGTTCGGCCGCCTGCCCAAGGCGGTTGAGCTGCGCCGCTTCTCCGACCAGATCAGCAAGGAGATCTTCCTGCCCAAGCAGGTGGAAGCCTGGCTCAAGACCCTGCCCAGCGAGGCCAATCCCATGAGCCTGCTGCGCACCGGGGTGAGCCTGCTCGGCCTGGTGGACCCTGATGAGAACGGGCTCAACACCATGGAGCAGCCCGCCCCTGGCGTCAGCATCATCGGCCAGATAGCCCCCGACCAGCCCGGCTTCGGGCCCAACACCCCCAATTACCGCAAGGCGGTGAGGCTCATCGGCCAGATGCCGGCGCTGGTGGCCGCCATCCAGCGCCACAAGAAGAACCTGGGCTTCGTCGAGCCGCTCAAGGGCCGGGGCGTGGCCTACAACTTCCTCCACATGCTCAACGGCGCCGAGCCGGATGAGGAGAGCGTCAAGATCTTCGACCAGTGCCTGGTGCTGCACGCCGACCACGAGTTCAACGCCAGCACCTTCGCGGCCCGCGTGACCTCCGGGACCCTGTCTGACCTGCACAGCGCGGTGGTGGCCGCCATTGGCGCGCTCAAGGGCTCGCTTCACGGCGGGGCCAACACCGAGGTCATGCAGATGCTGCGCGAGATCAGCGACCCGGCCCAGGCCAAGGAATGGGTCAAGGACGCCCTGGCCAAGAAGAAGAAGATCATGGGCTTCGGCCACCGCATGTACAAGACCGAAGACCCCCGCGCCACCCATCTGCGCCGCATGAGCGAGTACCTGTGCAAGAAGGTCGGCCAGGCCGAATGGTACGAGGTGAGCCGCAGCATTGAAGAGGCCATGCTCGAGCTCAAGAACATACGGCCCAATGTCGACTTCTACAGCGCCAGCACCTACTACTGCCTGGGCATCGACCCCGAGATCTTCACCCCCATCTTCGCCATCAGCCGCATGTCGGGCTGGGCGGCGCATATCCTCGAGCAGCTGGCCAACAACCGCCTCATCCGGCCCTCGGCAGAGTATGTGGGCGTCGAGAACCAGCCTTACACGCCCATCAACCAGCGCTGAGCCGAGCCACGGGCAAAAAAAAGCCTCCCCACTGGGAGGCTTTTTTTTGCCCGTGGCCTGCCCCGCTCAAACCTTGGGCAGCA
Source organism: uncultured bacterium (assembly GCA_964463435.1). Classification (GTDB taxonomy): domain Bacteria; phylum Oederibacteriota; class JAJYGY01; order JAJYGY01; family JAJYGY01; genus CAYXCT01. Next base: position 13,308 of record CAYXCT010000030.1, read on the forward strand.
GCCGGCTCTTCACCGCGGCTCCGATCAGGGATGGGTTCTCCACAGTGGCCATGCCTGCCGCGGCCAGCAGCTTGAGCTTGGCATCGGCCGTGTCGGCCCCGCCGCTGACAATGGCGCCGGCATGGCCCATGCGCTTGCCAGCCGGGGCGGTGCGGCCAGCCACAAAGGCGATCACCGGCTTCTTCATGCTGGCCTTCCAGTAGTCCGCGGCCTCCTTCTCGGCGCTGCCGCCAATCTCGCCTATCATCACGATGGCATCGGTGCCCGGGTCGGCCTCAAAGAGGGGCAGCAGGTCGAGGAAGGTGCTGCCCAGGATGGGGTCGCCGCCGATGCCGACGCAGGTGCTCTGGCCCAGGCCCTGCTGGGTCAGCTGCCATACCGCCTCATAGGTCAAGGTGCCGCTCTTGCTGATCACGCCGATGCGCCCGGGCTGGTGGATGTAGCCGGGCATGATGCCGATCTTGCAGGCGCCGGGGGTGATGATGCCGGGGCAGTTGGGGCCGATGAGGCGGACCGGCCGGCCCTTGAGCAGGGCCTTGACCCGCGCCATGTCGAGCACCGGGATGCCCTCGGTGATGCAGACGATGGTCTTGATGCCGGCGTCCGCGGCCTCCAAAATGGCGTCCGCCGCGGCCGGCGCCGGCACGAAGATCATGCTGGCGTCCGCGCCGGTCTCGCGCACCGCGCGCTCCACGGTGTCAAAGACCGGCCTGCCCTCCACCTGGCTGCCGCCCTTGCCGGGCTGCACGCCGGCCACCATCTGGCTGCCATAGTCCAGGCAGCCCTTGAAATGGAAGCTGCCCGCCTTGCCCACGCCCTGGCAGAGGACCCGGGTGCCCTTGTCGATGAGGATGGCCATGGCTCCTCCTAGGCGTGGGCGGCGGCGGAGACGATCTTCCGCGCCGCGTCGTCGAAGTCCTGGGCCGCCGTGATGGCGAGCCCCGAAGCCTTGAGCAGCTCCCGGCCCTGCTCGCTGTTGGTGCCCTCCAGCCGCACCACCAAGGGCGCGCTCAAGCCCAGCTCGCGGGCCGCCTCGATGATGCTCTGGGCCACCAGGTCGCAGCGCACGATGCCGCCGAAGATGTTGACCAGGATGGCCTTGACGCCCGGGTCAGAGAGCAGCAGGCGGAAGGCCTTGGCCATGCCCTCCTTGCTGGCGCCCCCGCCCACATCCAGGAAGTTGTTGGGGCGGCCCCCATGCAGCTTGATGAGGTCCATGGTGGCCATGGCCAGGCCCGCTCCGTTCACCATGCAGCCGATGTCGCCATCCAGGGCGATGTAATTGAGCTCCGCCTTGCGGGCCTCCACCTCACGGGGGCTGTCCTCGCTGTCATCATAGGAGGCGGCCAGCTCCGGGTGGCGGAAGAGGGCGTTGTCGTCCAGCGCCACCTTGGCATCCAGGGCCAGGAAATGCCCCTGGGCGGTGAGGACCAGCGGGTTGACCTCCACCAGGCTGGCATCCTGCGCGAGGAAGGCCCGCGCCAAGCCCAGCAACAGGCTGGCCAGCTCCGCGGCCGGCGCCTGGCCTGGTGCCCCTTCAAGGAGGCGCGCGGCCAGCGTGCGGGCCTGATGGGGCTGCATGCCGGCCACCGCGTCAAAATGGCACTGGAGGATCTTCTCCGGCCTCTCGCGGGCCAGCTCCTCTATCTCCATGCCCCCCTCGGCGCAAGCCACCACCACCGGCTGCCCGCAGGAGCGGTCAATGAGCACGCTGGCGTAGAGCTCGCGGGCGATGTCCACCCCTGGCACCAGCAGGATCTTGCGCACCTTGACCCCAACCGGGCCGGTCTGGCTGCTGACCATGGTCATGCCCAGGATCTGGCGGCTGGCAGCCAGCAGCTCCGGCTTGGTCCGGGCCAGCTTGACAGCGCCCGCCTTGC
>CAYXCT010000031.1:0-14821 GCA_964463435.1 uncultured bacterium
GCCCTGGGCGCGCTCGCGGAATGGGCGCTCTTGGGCAGCCTGGCTGGGGCCCTGCGCTCTGCCTGGCTCGGCATCCCCGGCATGCTGATCATGAGCCTCGGCGGCTATGCCCTGCTGCGGTGGGTGGCCCGCCTGCGCAACAAAGAGGGCCAGGCGCTATGATCTATCGCACCCTGGCCGGCGAAAGGGTCTCCCAGCTGGGCTTTGGCGCCATGCGCCTGCCCCTGCAGGGCGAAGCCATTGATGAGAAGGAAGCCATCCGCATGATCCACCATGCCCTGGACCAGGGCATCAACTACGTGGACACGGCCTGGGTCTACCATGGCGGCGAGAGCGAGAGCCTGGTGGGCAAGGCGCTGAAGAACGGCTGGCGCAGCAAGACCTTTGTGGCCACCAAGTCGCCGGTCTGGGCGGTGGAGAAGGAAGCGGATTTTGAGGGCTTCTTGGACCGGCAGCTGGCCAAGCTGGGCACGGACCATGTGGACTACTACCTGCTGCACGCGCTCAATGCCGACACCTGGGCCAAGTGCCAGCAGCTGGGCGCCATCAGCTTCTGCCAGCGGATGAAGAAGGCCGGCAAGCTGCGCCACTTCGGCTTCTCCTTTCATGATGAGCTGCCGGTGTTCAAGGACATCGTGGCCGCCCATGACTGGGAGTTCTGCCAGATCCAGTACAACTACCTGGACAGGCAGGAGCAGGCCGGCCTGGAGGGCCTCAGCTTGGCGCGCGCCAAGGGCATCGACATCGTGCTGATGGAGCCCCTGCGCGGCGGCAAGCTGGTCTCGCCCCTGCCCCAGGCCGTGCTGGACCTGTGGAAGGCCGCGCCCGTGCGGCGCTCAGCCGTGGAATGGGCCCTGGGCTGGGTCTTCAGCCACAAGGAGATCGGCGTGGCCTTGAGCGGCATGAGCAGCATGCAGCAGCTGGAGCAGAACCTGGAGATCGCCGGCCGCCTGGGCCCTGGGGCCTTCACGCCCGAAGAGATGGCGATGATCGACCGCACCGAGGAGCTGTACCGCGCCAACAGCCGCATCAGCTGCACGGCCTGCCGCTACTGCATGCCCTGCCCCAATGGTGTCGACATCCCCCGCAACTTCAAGGTGTGGAACGAGCTCTACATGTTCGGCAAGAGCGAGGACGCGCTGGGCGCCTGGCATTGGATACCCGAAGGCGTGCGGGCCGACAAGTGCACGGCCTGCGGCAATTGCCTGAGCCTCTGCCCCCAGGCGCTCGACATCCCCGCGGAGATGAAGAGCATGGTGGCTGACTTTGCTGCCTGAGGGCATCACCCTGCGGCTCTATCAGCGCCAGGGCGCGGACGAGCGGGCCTGGCCGGTGCTCTTCGAGAGCTCCAAGAAATGGCTGCATCCGCTCTTTGAGCTGCAAGAATTCCTGGCAGCCCGCCCAGAGATAGCGCGCGAGAGCCTGTTCCTGCGCGACCGCGTCATCGGCTTGGCCGCCGCCCACCTCATCCTCAGCATGGGCATCCGGCAGGTGAAGACCGACCTGGCCAGCCAGCCGGCCCTGGCGCTGCTGAAGGGGCAAGGGGTGGCCACTGAGGCCATCCAGACCGTGGATGCCATCAGCTGCATCACCGAGGCCCTGCTCAAGGGCAAGGCCGACCCGCAAGAGATCCATCACCTGCTCGCCGAGCGCCGGGCCAAAGCCCTGGCCAGGCTGCAAAACCCCTCCTAGGACCCCCATGACCCCCAGCCAGCTCAAGCTGCCCTTCATCACCTATGGCACCACCCGCCTGGGCGACACCAGCATCCCCATGCAGGCCCGCGTCAAGCTGGCCTTGGCCGCCATGCAGAAGGGAATCTATTTCCACACCAGCTCATCCTATGGCGAGGCCATTGATGTGCTGGCCCAGGCCTTCAAGGCCGACCCGGTGCATATCCCCAAGCTGATCATCAAGATCTTCGGCAACTCCGTGGAAGAGATGCGGGGCAATGTGCTCAAGTACATCCGGCTGCTGGGCGTGCCCTGCATTGAGGTGGCCCAGCTCTGCCCAGGCGGCGATGTGTGGGATCAGCTGGCCCAGGGCGGCGCCTGCTACCAGGCCTTCAAGCAGATGCAGGCCGAGGGCTTGGTGCGGCATTTCGTGCTGGAAGCCTTTCCCTGGACCTCGGCCAAGGCCCATGAGGCCCTCAAGGCCGGCCACCTGGACGGGGCCGTGGAGGCGCTGATCTTCTACTTCAACCCCCTGCAGCGCTTCGCCTCCAATGAGCTGTGGGACCTGGCGCGGGCCAAGGGCACGCCCTGGATAGCGCTGCGCACCGTGGGCGGCGGCGACCTCTACCAGCTGCGCGACATCCCTGGCGCAGCCTGGAAGCCCTATCTGCAGGAGCGCGCGGCGCAGGTGGCGCCCCTCTTTGAGAAGTCAGGGGCCAAGACCTGGCCGGAATTCTGCGTGCGCTTCGCGGCCAGCTTCAGCGGGGTGCTGGGCACCGTGGGCAGCAGCAGCAAGCTGGAGCGGCTGGAAGCCCTGCTCGCAGCCGCGGAAGGGCGCCAGCCCCTGCCCCAGGGCATCATCGATGAGCTGCTGGCCCTGCAGCGCGGCTGGTCCGCGAAGGTGGATGTGCCCTCAGAGCCCTGGAGCATGTGAAGCCAGGGCCCATGGACCCGGCTCAGCGGCCCGCTCCCTAGGCGGGCTTCGCCACCACCACGTATTCCCCCTCAAATCGCATGCACACCTTGCCGGCGCTCTCCACTGTGCAGGCCAGGGCCACACGGCCGCGGCCTTTTCGGCTGAGCATGGCCCGCAGGCGCTCCAAGTCCTTGGCGCTCGCGCCCTGGCAATGCGCGGTGAAGCCGGCCTCCACCGGCAGGATGAACTCTGCCTGCGCCTTCTGGATGACGATCTGGCCGGCCTGGCCGCTCTGCCGCAGGTAGGCCCACAACCAGGCCCAACCTGCCAGGATGGCGGCGGAATGCAGGCTGCCGCCAAAAGCCGTGCCTTTATGGTTGGAATTGGGGGCCAAGCCCGCGGCGAGAACCACCTCCGCGCCTGCTTGCGCGGCTTGCAAGCCCATGGCTTGGGTGAGGGGGATCTCCGCCAAGGCGGCATTCAAATCTTGCAGCATCTTCAGCACCTCAAGAGGGTCTGTTCACAAGCATTTATCCTAGACCTGCCGAACAGGGCCGTCAAATTGAAAGCCATCAGCCCAGGGCTGCCGTGCATTCCCTGGCATGGCGCGCAGAGCCGCGGTATAATTTCTAATCCGCACCTCCCTTGCTCTTGCCGCGCATGCCCCCACAAACAACCAGCATGAGTTCGCGTGCCCGGCTTGCCCTCAGCAGCCTAGCCCTGCTGCTGCCAGCATGGCTCATGGCCATGCCCTATCCGCTGCACGTTGTGAACACGAACCAGCTGCAGACCTCCACCGGCTGCCCCATGCGGCTGACCGGCATGGATGTCGATGGCGTGGAATGGGATGTCTTCGGCAGAGGGCCCTGGCCCAACAGCCATGGCGGGGTGACTGTGACAGTGAATGTGGCGGCCACTGTGTGGGGCGCCAACTTCATACGCCTACCGCTGTGCCAGGATTTCTGGTTCGGCGTCCCCAACCAGCAATCAGACCAGAATGACCCCGGGCTGACCTTCACCGCGCAATCCTACCGCGCCATCGTGGATGCCGTGGTGGCCGAATGCAACGACCTCAACATCTATGTGGACATCGACCTGCACCGCTCCGGCAACGGCACCTGGGGCAGCGCCTATCAGCAATGGTCCATGCCTGATGCCAACAGCACAGCCTTCTGGGCGGATGTGGCCGCCCGCTACGCCAACAACCCCTCGGTCCTCTTCGGCCTCTTCAACGAGCCCCATCCCACCACCAATGACACCATCGGCGGGCCGCGCAACTGGCAGGTCTGGGCCTCGGGCGGCTTGGCCGATGAGGGCTTTGCCACCCCGGGCTTCTGGAGCCTGCTGGGCACGGTGCGCAGCACGGGCGCCAACAACATCGTCATCATCGGCGGCTGCAACTTCGCCGAGGACTTGAGCGGCGTGGTGGCCAATGCCATCACGGACACGGCCTCGGGCAGCGGCATCATGTGGGACGGCCACATCTACTACGGCTCGCCCGGCAGCTGGGAGAATGACTTTGCCCCAGCCCTGCAGGTGGGCCCCATCCTTGCCGGCGAATTCGAGGGCCCGCAGGGGGAGGCTGTCCCAGGCGCCTTTGACAAGCAGGTGATGAGCTGGCTGGACGGCAACAATGCCGAGAACACGGTCATGAGCGGCTCGGCCTGGACCATGGACGTCTACCCGCCCGGCATGCTCACCTTGATCACGGACTGGAATTACACCCCTTCCCTGGCTCATGGCGTGCCGGTGATGGGCTGGCTCACCTCCACCGCCCGCGCCAACTGCATGTCCTACACGCCCAGCCCCAGCTTCACGGCCTCGCCCATCTGGTCAGCCACGCCCACAGCCACCGCATCCCCCAGCCCCACCCCGGCCGCGGGATTCTGCCCTTCAGTGATGGTGGATGACTTCAATGACCTGAGCCGCAATGGCGCAGAGCCTGCCCGCACCAACCTGATGGGCGGCCAGTGGGGATTCAACCTCTCGGCAGCCAGCGCCAGCGTGTCCTACCCTTCCCCTGGCGCCAACGGCACGGCTTACAGCGCCCAGATGGCAGGCAGCGTCACCAGCGCCTCGGGCTATGCCATCTACACCTGCAGCCTGCTGGCCAGCCAAGGCCCGGTGAACATCATGGCCGCGGGCGGGGCCGGGCTGGAGCTGTGGATGTACGGCGACGGCAACGGCTACCGCGTGAGCGTGATGACCTCCGCAGTGAGCGACTACAATTACTATGGCGCCTTTGTCACGCCCACGGCAGGCGTTTGGGCCCTCTACAAGCTGCCCTTCAGCAGCCTCACCCGCGACCCCAGTTGGGGCACCCAGACCGGCTTGCCGCTCAACCCGGACGGACATGACGTGATCGGCCTGCAGCTCGTGACCATGGGCGGCTACGTGGGCAGCTTCAGCTTCGGGGTGGATGAGATCGGCTTCTTCTGCGCCACGCCAACGCCCACGGCCAGCCCCAGCGCATCCCCCACCCCCACTCAGACCGCATCACCCAGCCCAACGCCCACCATCACGCCCAGCCCTAGCGCCACGGCCTCTGCCACCGTCAGCCCGACCTACAGCTTCACGCCGACCATCACAGCCAGCCCCACCCTCACGGCCAGTGCCACGCCCGGCATGGGGCCGAATCAGATCATCAAGCTGGTGGCCGCGCCCAACCCCGGGCCCACCACGCTCTATGTGCTGCTCAAGGGGCCGGCCGATGGCCTGCGGCTGCGCGCCTACTCGCAAGCCCTAGTGTGCGTGGGCGAAGCGACCATCACGGCCAGCTTCGCCGCCGGCTGGAACAAGGCTGCCTTGCCCAAGGCCTGGGCCTCGCGCCTGGCCAATGGCGCCTATTTCCTGGTGGCCCAGCCCCTGCGCTCTGGCCAGGCCGCGGCTTGGTCCAAGCCGCTCATCATCTATATGCTCCGCTGAAGCGCCGCTTAGGCATCTTCACGCGATGCGCTCAGTCAAATACAAAGGGCCAACCCAGGTTGGCCCTTTGCGTTTTGGGAGCACTTTCATGGAATATTCCCATGTGCCGCAAGCATTAGGTTTGAGCTCCCAAATGCCGTTACAACGACGCGGGCCTCCGTGTTCATCCCGAAAACGGGTCCCTCATGCACAACAGCGCCCTAGGGCGGAAAGAGCAACCATCATGGACCTTTTGAAACTGGCAAAATGCGCGGCGCTGGCCGCTGTTCTGGCCCTGGCTGCTGCCCCGGCTTGGGCGGATGACAGCTCCGATCCCAACGGCAGCGGCTCCAGCACAGGGGACGAAACCACCTATGGCAGCGTACGCGGCCTAGTCTTGAGTGGCGACATGGGCTATTACACCTATGGCATGAATGATGTCAATAACCGCTTCAACCACGGCGGCACCAATGACATCGACGGCGGCATGGGATATGGCGTGGCAGCCAAGCTAGGCGTGACTGACCGCTTGGCGGCCAAGATCGGCATTGACTACCTGTTCGCCAGCCGCAACTCAACGCGCACCATAGGCTCGACCACCTACGACACCAATGTGAACCTGCCAGCCACCCTCTTCTTCCTCGGCGGCGAATATGCGGTGCTTCCCATGCGCTTCTTGAACCTGAAGATCTCCGGCGGCTACACCTTGGTCAACATCTATAATGGCAGCGAGAACACCACCAGTGGCAACAATCTTGACCTAGGCGCGATCACCGGCTCAGGCTCGGGCTTTCAGGTGGGAGCAGGCGCAGAGGTCTTCCTGGGGCGCAACTTCTCCCTGGAAGCTGACCTAGCCTACGATTATGCCAAGATTGACAATGCCACCTTTGCCGGGTCCTCGGCAGACCCTGGCTCGACCAACAAGGATGGGACCGTGGATTACAGCGGCCTGGTCGCCAAAGTGGCCCTCAACCTATACCTTTTCCGCTAGCCCAAGGCCTGCCAACCGGCCTTGTGAGCCCGCCCTGCAGCCTGGGCGGGCTTTTTTGTCACAAATGCCCTATAATCATCCTGCTCGCTGGCGCCTTCTGCCAAGCTCTTCATCACCCGCTAAGAGGCCCCATGTCCCAGCCCAAAGGCCGCCAAGGCCAGTGGTTCTTTCTGGCGCTCGGCATCGTCTTCTTGGCCAATGGCGTGCTCTGCCTGGCTCCCAGCCTGCGCCAGGGCCTGCCCTTTGCCAGCATCTTCGAGCATGACAGCCCCGGGGTGGCCATCGCCTCCCTGGCCTTCAGCGCCTACTGCGCCTGGCGTTATGTTCGGCTGCGCAAGCTCAAGCCTTAGGCCCTGCTTGGCACAAAAGAAAGAGCCCGGCTCCTGCGAGCCGGGCTCTTTCTTTTGTATCTGGTGGTAGGCTACTTGGCCTTGGCCGCCAAGTAGCGCTTGATGAGCGCGTTGGTGCTGCTGTCGTGCTTCAGCTCCGCGCCGCCGGCCAGCTCGGGGATGATCTTGCTGGCCAGCTCCTTGCCCAGCTGCACGCCCCACTGGTCAAAGGGCCCCACGCCCCACACCGCGCCCTGGGTGAAAACGCTGTGCTCGTAGAGCGCCACCAGCTTGCCCAGGCTCTCGGGCGTCAGGCGCTCCATCAGGATGGTGGTGCTGGGCCGGTTGCCCTCAAAAGTCTTGTGCGGCACCAGCCATTCGGGCGCCTTCTCGGCCCTGAGCTGCTCAGCGCTCTTGCCAAAGGCCAGGGCCTCGGCCTGGGCGAAGACATTGCTCATCAGCAGGTCGTGGTGCTGGCCCAGCGGGTTCAGGCTCTGGCTGAAGGCGATGAAGTCGCAGGGGATGAGCTTGGTGCCCTGGTGGATGAGCTGATAGAAGCTGTGCTGGCCATTGGTGCCCGGCTCGCCCCAATAGATGGTGCCGGTCTGGTAGTCCACCCGCGCGCCATCCAGGGTCACCTGCTTGCCCAGGCTCTCCATGGTCATCTGCTGCAGGTAGGCGGGGAAGCGCTTCAGGTACTGGTCATAGGGCAGCACCGCCGTGGTCTCGGCGCCCAAGAAGTTGTTGTTCCACACGCCCAGCAGGCCCATCAGCACCGGCAGGTTCTTTTCAAAGGGCGCGCTACGGAAGTGCTCGTCCATGGCATGGAAGCCGGAGAGCAGGGCCCGGTAATTGGCCTCGCCGATGGCGATCATGGTGGAGAGGCCGATGGCGCTGGTCATGCTGTAGCGGCCGCCCACCCAGTCCCAGAAGCCGAACATGTTGGCGGTGTCGATGCCGAACTTGGCCACCTCGGCCGCGTTGGTGCTGACGGCCACGAAATGCTTGGCCACCGCCGCCGGGTCCTTGAGCGCGGCCAGGGCCCAGGCGCGGGCGCTCTGGGCGTTGGCCATGGTCTCCTGGGTGGTGAATGTCTTGCTGCTGATGATGAACAGGGTCTCGGCCGCGTCCAGGTCGCGGGTGGCCTCGGCAAAGTCGGTACCGTCCACGTTGCTGACGTAGCGGAAGCAGAGGCCGCGCTGGCTGTAAGAGCGCAGGGCCTCGTAGGCCATGACCGGGCCCAAGTCCGAGCCGCCGATGCCGATGTTGACGATGTTGCGGATGGGCTTGCCGGTGTGGCCCTTCCATTCGCCAGCGCGCACCTTGGCGCTGAAAGCCGCCATCTTGTCCAGCACCGCGTGCACCTCGGGCACCACATCCTTGCCGTCGACGATGATGGCCTGGCCCTTGGGCGCGCGCAGGGCCACGTGCAGCACTGAGCGGCCCTCGGTGATGTTGATCTTGTCGCCGCGGAACATGGCATCGATGCGCTGCTTGAGCCCTGCCTCCTCTGCCAGCTTGAGCAGCAGGCCCAGGGTCTCATCCGTGACGCGCTGCTTGCTGTAATCAAAGTAGAGGCCCAGGGCCTCCACGGCCAGCCGCTCCCCGCGGCCAGGGTCTTGGCCAAAGAGCTGGCGCAAGGTGGCGCCCGCCTGCTTCTGGGCATGGGCTTGCAAGGGCTTCCAGGATGCCAGCTGCGAAGCCAGCGCGGTCTTGTTGGGCATTCTCATCTCCTTGATGGCGTTGATGGTTGAGGGCTCGGTCAATCCTTGCCGAAGACCAGCAGCTTGAAGCTGCCGGGGATCATCTTGGGCCGGCTGTGCTCATCCTTGGCCGTGGCAGAGAGCGGCAGCGGCTCAAAATCCGCGGCGGGCAGGAAGAGCAGATGGGTCTTCAGGTCCAAGGCCATGGTGCGGGAGCCAGGCTGGGTGTGCACCGGCGCCAGGGGGCTGAAATTGCCCTTCTCGCCCTTGACGGCAGCCCACAGCGTGCCGTCCCCGCAGCTGTGGAAGACCATGCCCGTGCCAGGGTCGTAGGCCGAGGCGTCCACCTTGGCGCCAATGGGCAGGCTGGCCTTCATCTTGCCGCTGGCTGCATCCATGAGCAGGGCCATGCGGTTGTGGCAGCCCACGAAGAGCGTGCCGCCCTCCACATCCATGCTCAGGCTGGAAGGCTCCTGGCCCGGCGCCAGCGAGCTGCGGCTCAAGACCTTGCGGGCCTGGGCGTCAATGGCCAGCAGCTCCGCTTTGTCCTCAAGGTTCACATACACCGTGCCCTTGCCGTCCACGGCGCAGAATTCCGGCTTGCCGCCCAGGTCCAGCGTGCCGGCCACCTCGCCCTTGGCCGCATCAATGAAGACCGCGGCGCCGGCCTCGCCGCTGAAGGCCACCACCTGCCCGCTGGCAGGCTCAAAGGCGATGGCATCCACCCCTGGCTTGGCCTTGATGCTCTTGATGATGGCCAGGGTCTTCAGGTCGAAGACCACCACCGCCCCTGCCTTGCCGTCGCTGATGTAGCCGCGGCCCAGGGCCGGGTTGAGGGCCACGCCGTGGATGCCCTGCAAAGGGGCCACCTGGCCCACCAGGGTGTCAGAATCGAGGTCCACCACCATCACCCGGTCGCCGTGGGTCACATACAGGCGCCGGCCAGCGCTGTCAGCGATGGCATAATCCCAGCCCTTGTCACCAGCCAGGGGCAGGGTCCTCATCAGGTGGTAGCCCGCTGCCAGCAGGGGCGAGCAGAGCAAAAGCAAGGTGCCAATGAGCAAAGAGCGCCGCATAACGCCTCCAAAGTGTGACGGGCCGGCTCGCCGCCTTTTTGCGAGCTGAAGGATTCTAAACCAGAATGGGCCGCCAGCCAAGCCGCCATGCGGCTTTCGCATCCGCGCGGGGCCAACGCCCAGCATTAACGGGTTCCGCGCCCGCAGCCCTGTATGGTAAGATTGCCTGCCATCTCTCCGATCGCCCTCCCTTGAAGGTGCCATGCTAGACCCCAAGATCAGCTGGCGGGCATTGCCCCTCAACTTGGCCAATGCCCTTTTGCCCGGCATCCTCATCGCCCTGCTGGGCAGCCTGGCCCGCACCGAAATGACGCTGGTGATGAACCTGGGCTTCACGAAAGCCTCTCTCACCTCCATGGCCGTGGGCGCCATGCGCGATGCCAGCCTCTTCTGGCTGAGCCTGTTCCTGCTCATGCTGGCCCGGCCCGGGAGCTGGCCGTTCAGAGCCCTGGGCCTGCTGGCCCATGCCGTGTTCCAAGCCAGCCTGCTCTGCATCTTCGCCTCCTGGCTCTCCTATCACACCTCCCAGAGCCGCCTCAACCCTGAGCTGCTCGAGTTCTTGAACTGGGATGTTCTGAAGACCTTCCTCGGCTCATGGATAGGCCTCTACCTGGTGCTGGGCATGGCCCTGCTGGCCCTGCTGGCCTGGTATTTCCATCTCTGGCTCAAGGACTGGCAAGACCCATCCAGCCAAGCCCTGAGGCCCTGGGTGCGGGCCCTGGCCCTGGGGCTGGCCGCCGACGGGCTCTTCATGGTCTGGTGGGATGTCCGGCTCTTCCAGATCGAGCCCGCCAGCGCAGCCTACAACCAGTACAAGATCTCGGAGACCGTGGCCCACGCCAAGATCCCCTTCTTGGCCGAGCTGGCCGATTCCCCGCTGGTGGAGATCCCCGTCTCGCTGCACACCATGATCTCCAGCTCCGATGCCCAGGGCGGCAGCTACACCTTCTTCCCCAACCCTCAGGCCTACACCCCGGCGGAGCGGAGATTCCTGGAAAGAGCAGGCCTAACGCCCGCCGGCGCCCCGGATCATTCCGTGCTGGACCCGCTGAAGGCCGCCAACCAGGCCAAGGCCGCGGCGGCCCGCAGAGAGCCGGTGTACACGCGCGTGGTGCTCATCCTGGTGGAATCCTTGGACCGCGACTACCTGCACACCTACAACCACCAGATCCCGCCCCAAGACTCGGCTTTCATGGACAGGATGCTGCGGGAGTATCCGCACCTGGACAGCTTCTGCACCAGCATGGCGCCCACCGACTTCGGCATGTATGCGCTCTACCATTCGCGCCTGGACAACGACCCCACGCTCTTCTTCCACATGGAATTCCTGCATGAGAACCTGGTCAGCCTGGCGGCCAAGCAGGGCTATGCCACCTGGATGGTGGGAGGGGCCTCCTGGTTCTTCCAGAACCACATCCACAGCTACCCCGAGTTCTTCCATTTCAGCCACCTTGAGGCCATGGAGTCCATGCGGCGCCATTTTCAGAAGGACGAGTCCCGCCTCTGGACCTGGGGCTACCCGGATGACATCGTGCTCCAGGATGCCATCCGCATCCTGGAGCAGCAGCAGCAGCGCCGCACCTTCATGGTGGTCAAGCTCTGCAACACCCACAACCCCTATTACTGCAACGCCCAAGGCCCGGACCAGGCGCAAGAGGACGGGCAGGCCCGCGACCAAGTCCTCTGCGCCATCCAGAGCGATGACCAAGCCATCGCCAGCTTCCTGGCCGACCTGCGCCAGAAGGGCCTGTGGGACGAGCATACCCTGGTGGTGCTGACCGCGGACCACAGCCCGGCTTTCACGCTGGACTACGAGAATGTGCTGGATCGGGACTTTGAGCCCCTGGACTGGGTGCCCATCACCTTCATCACCCCCAACCCGCGGCCCTTTAAGCGGCTGGACCCGAAGGGGGTCTGCTCGCAGATAGACCTGGCCCCCACGCTGCTGCCCTTGATGGGGGGCGAGGCGCCGGCCTACTTCATGGGCCGCGACCTGCTGGCCCGCCGCGGCCCAGGCTGCGCCGTGGGCAGCTTCAATGGCCGGCTCGCGCTGCGCCTGCAGGACGGCACCCGCGCCCTGGTCAAGCGCGACCCCACGGAGAGCGAGGAGGGCGACGAGAGCCTCGCCGAGAGCGCTCTGCGCAAATGGGCGCACAACTATGAGTCGGCTGCCGTCTTCGGCCGCAAGGCCTGGAACAAGAGCCGGCCCAGCTGGGGGTATTCCGGGGCGAATTGACCCCGGGCCGCCCCGAGCCAAGAGGAGCCCATGAAGAAGCTATTGCAAGGCATCGCCGCCTTCCGCGCCCAGCGCCGCCCGGAGCAGGTGGCCTTCTTCGCCGAAGCCGCGCTGAAGCACGCCCCGGATGCCATGATGATCGCCTGCGGCGATTCGCGGGTGGTGCCCAATGTCTTCGCCTCGGCCGACCCCGGCGACCTCTTCGTGCTGCGCAACGTCGGCAACCTGGTGCCCCCCCACCAGGAGGGCGAGGCGCTCTCAGACAGCCAGGTGGGCGCGGCCATCGAGCAGGCGGTGCTGCGCCTCAAGGTGCGGGATGTGATCGTCTGCGGGCACAGCAGCTGCGGCGCCATGGCAGGCCTGCTGGAGAGCCCTGAGCGCCTGGGGGCGGAGGCGCCCCATCTCTGCGACTGGCTCAACCACGCCCGACCGGCCCTAGAGGCCGGCAGCTTTGCCGGCGACTTCAGCGGGCTCCCGCCCCACGACGCCCTGTCCCAGCGCAACGTGCTGCTGCAGCTCAAGCACCTGATGAGCTACCCCTTTGTGGCCGCTGCCGTGGCCGGGGGCCGGCTCAGGCTGCACGGCTGGTGGTTCGACATAGCCACCGCTGATGTCTTTGCCTGGCGCGAAGCCCAGGGCCGCTTCTGCCTGCTGGACGAGGCCCTCATCGCCGAGCTGTTGAGCTGACCGCAAGCTGATGGCAGGTCTGTTCGTATCAAAGGCATCCCCAGGGATGCCTTTTTATTTGCGGTCAAGACTTAGCCATGAGCGGAATAAAGCCCCCCAAAAAGGCATTTGCAATAGGGTCTGACCCTGCCTGTTCCAAGCTATGGAAGCGACGGATTCAGCCATGAGGGGTGAAAAAATGCAAACAAATGCGACAATCCTGGTGGTGGATGATGAGGCCATGAATGTGGAGCTGCTGCAGGCGATTTTGTCGCCTGAGCATTACAAGGTCCTCACGGCAGCCAATGGCGCTGAAGCCCTGGAAACGCTGGCAAAAGAAGGGGTGGATCTTGTTTTGCTGGATGTGATGATGCCACGGCTCGACGGATTCGAGGTGACGCGGCGCATACGGGCGAACCCAGAGACCCAGAACCTGCCGGTGATCCTCATCACTGCGCTGCGGGAGACCAGCGAGCGCATCACCGGCATTGAAGCGGGCTGCGATGAGTTCATCACCAAGCCCTTTGACAAGGCCGAGGTGCTCGCCAGGATCAAGACCCTGCTGAGGCTCAATTACTTCCGCTCCCAGATCGATGAGAAGGAGCGCCTGGAGCGCGTCATCAACAAGATGAATGACGGGCTGATCATCTGCGATGCTGCGGGCAAGGTGGAGCGCTTCAACCGGAAGAGCCGCGAGCTCTTGAACGATGATGACCTGTCCCAAGGCTGGCTGGACCGCCTGGGCAAGGTCTTCAAAGCCAGCCAGCCCGGGGACCTGGGCGCCGACCTCAAGACGCGCGACCTGGAACTCGACCTCGAGCGGCCCATGAGCCCGGCAGCCAAGGCCTTGATCCTGTCATTCAGCTCTAGCCTCATCAAGGACACCGATGGCAAGACGGTCAGCATCGTGATTGTGCTGCACGATGTCACCCTGCAAAGGAAAGAACAGTTCGAAAAGGCGGATTTCATCAGCTTGATGTCTGACAAATTGCGCAGCCCCTTGGCCCTCAGCCTGACCCACCTGGCGCTGCTGCAAAAAACCACAGCCACCATGGAGAACCAACCATTCAAAAAATCCGTCGAGATCACGGTCGAAAAAACGACCGAGTTCTTGCGCGGGATAGAGAAGATCTTCGATTTTCTGGCTGTGAATGCATCGGCCCGCTTCGATGGCAAAAAGCCCGCGGAAGAGGCCCTGCACATGGAACAGATCGAGGCCTTGATACGGGAGACGACCAAAAAGCACCAGGGCCGCAACGCCGAATTCAAGATGGACCTCCCCAGCGGCTTGAGCCTGCCCATCGGAGCCGGCCTTTTCATGGTCGTGCTGGACAACCTGATAGAGAACGCCCTCAAATTCAATGACCAGCCGCTGGCCAAGATCAACTTCAAGGTCGCCCTGGATGGGGATGCCGTGCGGTTCACCGTCACCGACAATGGCCCCGGCATACCCAGCGAAGAGAAGCGGAACATCTTCAACACCTTCTATCAGATCGCCAAGCATGGCGCGGAAACCGCGAAAGGGCTGGGCTTAGGGCTTGCCATCGTCAAAAAGATAATCGAGACCCAGCACGGCGAGATCCGGGTTGACCATCCCTCCGATGGCGGCGCCTCCTTCAGCGTGGCTTTTCCCATGCTGGCCATGAACACGCATTCCAGCCTTCTGCCCTTCAAGGGCTGAACCCGGGAGCGGCCTTGACAAAGAGCCATGTGGTCACGAAGAAGTTTCTGACAAAGTCTCAGGAATACTCCGAGAGCATCATCAACACCATCCGCGAGCCCCTGATCGTGATGGACCAGGACTTGCGCGTGGTGACGGCCAGCCGCTCCTTCTACGAGGTCTTCAAAGTCAAGCCCGAGGAGACGGTGGGCCAGCTCATCTATGACCTGGGGAACAAGCAGTGGGACATCCCCAAGCTGAGAGAGCTGCTGGAGACCATCCTCCCCTTGAAGACCACCTTCGACAATTACGAGGTGGCCCATGATTTCACCACCATCGGGCCGCGCATCATGCTCTTGAACGCCCGCCAGATCCAGCGAGTCTTAGGCAAGGAGAGGATCATCCTGCTGGCCATCGAGGACATCACCGAGCGCCGCGAGATAGAGACCGGGCTCGAGAAGATCCACAAAGAGCTTGAAGCGACCAAGATCTCAGAGGATGAGGCCCGCGAATATGCCGAGAGCATCATCAACACCATCCGCGAGCCCCTGATCGCGATGAACCAGGACCTGCGCGTGGTCTCGGTGAGCCGCTCCTTCTACGAGGTCTTCAAGGTCAAGCCCGAGGAGACGGTGGGCCAGCTCATCTATGACCTGGGGAACAAGCAGT
>CAYXCT010000032.1:0-14806 GCA_964463435.1 uncultured bacterium
TTGGTCGCAGGACAAACTGTTGGCAGGAGCGAGCATGCAGATCTCACCTTTGGAAGAATACAGCCTCCGCTGCCTCATCCGCCTGGCCCGCACCATGGGCGAGGGGCCGGTGAGCATACGGCAGATCAGCCAGGGCGAGGGGCTGTCCACGGCCTATGTGGGCAAGCTGCTCTACCTGATGCAGAAGGCCGGCCTGGTGCAGGGACTGCGCGGGGTGCAGGGCGGCTACACCATGCTGCGCGACCCCAAGACCTTGAGCGTGGGCGAGATCTTCCGCTGCATCAACCCCACGGCCTGGAGCACGGTCTGCGAGAAGTTCACCGGCGACCTGGAGCAGTGCGCCAACAGCGGGCATTGCGGCCTGCAGCCGGTGTGGGGCCACTTGGCCCAGCACATCTACAGCTACTTGGACAGCATCAGCCTGGAAGACCTGGCCCGGGGGCGGCCCTTGCCGCTGCCGGCGCCAGCCCAGGGCCTGGCCGTGGCGGCCCTCACCCATTGAGCATTGCGCAACCTTGCAGACTTGGAGAAGACGATGAGCGAGAAACTGCTGGTGATCGAAGGCCTTCACGCTTCCGTGGGGGACAAGCCCATCCTCAAGGGCGTGGACCTGGAGGTGGGCCGCGGCGAGATCCACGCCCTGATGGGCCCCAACGGCTCGGGCAAGTCCACGCTCTCCAACGCCATCATGGGCCACCCCAACTACCGCGTCACCGGCGGCCGCATCCTCTTTGAGGGCCGCGACATCAGCGGCCTGCCCACGGATGAGCGGGCGCGGCTGGGCATCTTTTTGGCCTTCCAGTACCCGGTGTCCATCCCCGGGGTGACGGTGACCAACTTCCTGCGCTCCATCGTCAAGGCGCGCCAGGGCGAGGCCCCGGCTGGCGAGTTCAGAAAGCAGATGAGCAGCGCCATGAAGGAGCTGGCCATGGATCCGGCCTTTGCCAAGCGCTACGTCAACGACGGCTTCTCGGGCGGCGAGAAGAAGCGCTGCGAGATCCTGCAGATGAGCATGCTCAAGCCGGGCCTGGCCCTGCTGGATGAGATCGACTCGGGCCTGGACATCGACGCCCTGCGGGTGGTCTGCGAGGGCATCAACAAGGCCTGGAACCCCGGCATGGGCCTGCTCATCATCACCCATTACCAGCGCATGCTGGATTACGTGAAGCCCCACCAGGTGCACGTGCTGGTGGCGGGGCGCATCGCCAAGAGCGGCGGGCCTGAGCTGGTGGCCCGGCTGGAAGCCGAGGGCTATGACCCCATCATCCACGAGGCCCTAGGGGCCTCGATCGCCTGAGGAGCACGCCATGGCGGATGCAGAGCTGCGCGAGGCGCTGAAGAGCGAGGTCGCCACCATCGTCGGCGACGAGTACAAGTACGGCTTTCATGACGAGGACGTGGCCTACGCCTTCAAGAGCGAGAAGGGCTTGGACGCCCACAAGGTGCGCGCCATCTCCAAGATGAAGAAGGAGCCGGCCTGGATGACCGAGGTGCGGCTCAAGGCCTTTGAGACCTTCCTCAAGCTGCCCATGCCCACCTTCCTGGACCCGGCATCGCTCAAGGAGGTGGATTTCGACGACATCTACTACTACATGCGCGCCGGCGGCGAGCAGCAGAAGGACTGGGACAAGGTGCCCGAGGGCATCAAGCGCACCTTTGACCGCCTGGGCATCCCCGAGGCCGAGCAGAAGTTCCTCTCCGGCGTCACCGCCCAGTATGACAGCGAGGTGGTCTACCACAGCATCAAGGAGACCCTGGAGAAGCAGGGGGTGCAGTTCACCGACATGGACAGCGGCCTGCGCGAGCATGAGGAGGTGGTGCGCAGGTACTTTGGCACCGTGATCCCCATGGGCGACAACAAGTTCGCGGCCTTGAACACCGCGGTCTGGTCCGGCGGCAGCTTTGTCTACGTGCCCAAGGGGGTGAAGGTGGACATCCCCCTGCAGGCCTACTTCCGCATCAACAGCAAGAACATGGGGCAGTTCGAGCGCACGCTCATCATCGCCGACGAGGGCAGCAGCGTGCATTACATCGAAGGCTGCACCGCGCCCACCTACACCGAGCATTCGCTGCATTCAGCGGTGGTGGAGCTGATCGCCATGCCCGGGGCCACCATCCGCTACACCACCATCCAGAACTGGTCCAAGAACGTCTTCAACCTGGTGACCAAGCGGGCGCTGGCCCAGGCCCATGCCCGGGTGGAATGGATCGACGGCAACCTGGGCAGCAAGCTGACCGTGAAGTACCCGGCCATCTACCTGATGGGCGAGGGGGCCAGCGGCGAGGTGCTGAGCGTGGCCTTCGCCGGCAAGGGCCAGCACCAGGACGCCGGCGCGCGCATCATCGCCGCGGCCTCCAACACCTCGGCCACCGTCACCAGCAAGAGCATCAGCAAGCAGGGCGGCCGCACCAGCTACCGCGGCCTGGTGCGCGTGCTGCCCGGGGTGCAGAATGTGAAGGTGCACACGGTCTGCGACGCCCTGCTGATGGACGAGGACTCGCGCAGCGACACCTATCCCACCATGCAGGCCGAGGAGAAGTCCATCAGCGTGGGCCATGAGGCCACGGTGAGCAAGATCGGCACCGAGCAGCTCTTCTACCTGACCGCGCGGGGCATCAGCGAGGACGAGGCGCGGCTCATGATCGTCAACGGCTTCATCGAGCCCTTCACCAAGGAGCTGCCGCTGGAGTACGCGGTGGAGCTCAACCGGCTGATGCAGCTGGAGATGGAGGGGGGCATAGGATGAGCGCCGCCCTTGCCTTGCGCCCCTTGGGGCAGAGCCTGGGCCTGGCGGATGTGGAGGCCGCTTCGCAGGCCCTGGCCGACCCGGCCTGGCTCAAAGAGCGCCGCCTGGCTGCCTGGGCCGCCTGGCCGCGCCTGGCCGCTGACCCCTCTGCCAGCGGCACGCGATTCCTCGAGGGCCTGCGCCAGGCTTTTAGCTTCGGCGTGGCGGCCTCCAGCCCTGTTCCTGAAGCGCAAGCCCTGTCTTTGGATTCAGCCTGGGGCCCGCTCTCTGGCCTGCTGCGCTATGGCCAGGGGCTGGAGCCCCAGGCCCTGCTCTCGCCGGCGCTCAAGGCCCAGGGCGTGCGCGTGCTGACCCTGCGCCAGGCCCTGGCCGAGCAGCCGGAGCTGGTGCGGCGCCACCTCTTCTCGTGCACCAAGCCGGATGAGACCAGCCTGGCCGCCCTGCACGCCGCCCTGCTCGGCCCGGGCGCGCTGGTGCATGTGCCGCGCGGCGTCAAGGTGGCCGCCCCCCTGCGCCTGGAGGGCCTGGCCGGCCAGGCCTTCTTCCCCCACACCCTGGTGGTGCTGGAGGAGGCCGCTGAGCTCACGGTGGTGGACAGCGTGGCCTCGCAGGGCAGCGAGGCGGGCCTCACCTCGGCGGTGTCCGAGCTGGTGCTGGGCGCGGCTTCCCGCCTGCACTACATCCACCATCAGGGCCTCAACACCAAGAGCGCCTTCAGCCTGCGCCAGCGCACGGCCCTGGCCAGCTCTGCCTACCTCTACACCCTGAGCCTGGTGAGCGGCGGGGCGGTCTCCAGCAGCCACATTGAGAGCAGCCTGCAGCAGGAAGGCGGCAGCGTGGACCTGCTGGGCCTGGTGCTGGCCAAGGGGGATCAGCAGGTGGAGATACGCACCCTGCAGGACCACGCCGCGCGCAACGGGGCCAGCGACGCGCTGGTCAAGTCCATCCTGCGCGGCAAGGCCCGCTTCTATTTTGACGGGGTGGTCAAGATTGCCAAGGCCGGGCAGGGCAGCAACGCCTTCCAGAGCAACCCCAACCTGCTGCTCTCCTCAGACTGCCGCGCCGAGAGCATCCCCACCCTGGAGATCGAGGCGGACGACGTGGCCTGCAAGCATGCCGCGAGCTTGGGCTCGCTGGATGAGGAGCAGAAGTTCTACCTGCTCTCGCGAGGCATCAGCGAGCAGGATGCCGAGACCGCCATCGTGGAGGGCTTTGCCGCCGAGGTGGCCCAGCGCCTGCCGGCCGGGCCCCTGCAGGATTCCTTCATCGAGATGCTGGCCGGGCTGGCGCGGGGATAAAGCTTGCTGTGCAGGGCTGGAGGTTTGCCGCCTGCGAAGTCCGGGACCTAGAGCTGATCGTTTCGGGCGGGCAGCGCCGCCGCCCCTGCGGGCCTCCTCAAGGCCTTTGACATCCTAGCGCAGCGCTGCGCGCCTGCGGCGTCTCCGCGCTGCGCGAAAGACCCGAGAGGATAGGATGGCTTAGTGTTCCGGCCCGCATGGACGGCAGCACTGTCCGCCCTGGGATATATTGGAGCTCTCACGTGAGGTAGCCATGTCTGAATGGCATGAAGCATTGAAGGAGGCCGAGCTTGCCCCAGGCCAGGCCAAGAGCCTGACCCTGGAGGGCCAGGCCCTGCTGCTGGTGCATGCCGAGGGCGGGTGGAAGGCCTACAAGGACCACTGCAGCCATGCCCAGGTCTCGCTGGGCGACCAGGCCCTGGATGCAGGCAGCCTGACCTGCCCGCGCCATGGCGCGCGCTTTGACGCGGCAAGCGGCGCGGCCCTGAGCCTGCCCGCGGTGCGGCCCCTGGCCGGCCTGCCGCTGAAGGCAGAAGCCGGCACCATCTACGTGCAACTCTGAGGCTCAAATGAGCGCCCCAAGCCCTGCCCCTGCGCTGGCCAGCCTGCGCGCAGACTTCCCCATCCTGGCCACCAAGCCGGGCGGCAAGCCCCTGGTCTACCTCGATTCCGCGGCCACCAGCCAGAAGCCGCAGGCGGTCATTGATGCCCTGAGCCGCTTCTATGAGGAGGACAACGCCAACATCCATCGCAGCGCGCATGGGCTGGCCAACCGGGCCACCGAGCTCTATGAGCGCACGCGCAGCCATGTGGGCCGCTTCATCGGCGCGACCTGCGCCCGCGAGATCGTCTTCACGCGCAACACCACCGAATCCATCAACCTGGTGGCCCAGGCCTGGGGCCGCGCCAATCTGAAGGCCGGCGACAAGGTGGTCTTGACCGAGATGGAGCACCACGCCAACCTGGTGCCCTGGCAGATGCTCAAGGAGCAGCTGGGCATCGAGCTCACCTACATCCCCTTTGACGCAGAGGGCCAGCTGGAGCTGCCGGGCTTGGATGCGGCGCTCAAGGGCGCCAAGCTCTTCGCCTTTGGCTGGGCCAGCAACGTGCTGGGCACCATCAACCCGGCCAAGCAGCTGGCGGCCCGCGCCAAGGCGGCCGGGGCGCTGGTGCTGGTGGACGCGGCCCAGGCCGCGCCCCATTTCGCGCTGAATGTGAAGGACCTGGGCGCGGACTTTGTGGCCTTCTCTGGCCACAAGATGCTGGGGCCCACGGGCGTGGGCGTGCTGTGGGGGCGCCTTGAGCTCTTGGAGGCCATGCCAGCCTGGCAGGGCGGTGGCAGCATGATCGAGCGGGTGAGCCTTACGGGCTACACCTACAACCAAGCCCCCTGGAAATTCGAGGCCGGCACCCCGGACATCGCCTCGGTGGCCGCCTTTGACGAGGCGCTGGGCTATCTGGAGGCCGTGGGCTTGAGCCAGGTGCAAGACCATGAGCGCGGCCTGATGCAGCGCACCATGGCGAGCCTCAAGGCGGCCGGGGCCCAGGTCTACGGCCCGGCCGGAGCTGAGGGGCGCGTGGGCTTGGTCAGCTTCAACCTGCCGGGCATCAACTGCCTGGACGTGGCGCAGGTGCTGGACAGCCTTGGCATCGCCTGCCGCAGCGGGGCGCTGTGCACCCACCTCATCATGGACCGCTGCCAGGTGGCGGGCATGCTGCGCGTCAGCTACTACCTGTACAATGACGAGAGCGATGTGGCGGCCCTGGAGGCCGGGCTGGCCAGGGTGCGGCGCATGTTCAAGAAAGGGGCCGCCTGATGGCCGCTGCCATGCCCCCGGTTCTCAAGGCCATGGTGGATGAGCTCAACACCGTGGATGACCTGACCGACAAGTACGAGATCCTGATAGAGCTGGGCGCCAAGGTGCCGGACATCCCGGCCGAGGACAAGGTGCCCGCCAACCTGGTGCATGGCTGCCAGAGCGTGGTGCACATCGCCGCCAGCCTGCAGGGCGGCAAGCTCGCCTTCCGCGGCCATGCCGATGCCATGGTGGTCAACGGCCTGCTGGCCCTGCTGGTGCTGGGCCTGTCCGGCCTCACGCCCGATGAGTTCCTGGCCTTTCCGCCTGATTTCATCAAGGAGACCGGCATCGTCAAGACCCTGACCCCCTCGCGGGTGAATGGCTTCTACAACATCCATCACCGCATGCACCTGTTGGCAGAAGGGCTCAAGAGCGGAGGAGAGGCATGATCAGCGAGAAAGAGGTGCGGCTGGCCATCTACCCCATCCAGGACCCTGAGCTGCACATGTCGCTCATTGACTTGGGGCTCATCTATGGGGTGCGCATATTGGAGGAAGGGAAGCGGGTGGAGGTGGACATGACCCTCACCAGCATCGCTTGCCCCATTGGGCCAGAGCTGCGCGCGGCAGTGCATGGAGTCTTGTGCCAGCTGCCGGGAGTGGAGTCCGTTGATGTGAACCTGGTCTTCTCACCGCCCTGGGACCCCAGGACCATGGCCAGCGAAGACGTGCAAATGGACTTGGGGCTGCTCTAAGCAGCCACTTTGCCAACTCTTTACGCTCAGAAAAACCTTTTCATAAAAGACCTTTTATAGGACTCGGGGAGGCTATACCAGACCTGAACATCGTAAAGATTGCTAAATACAACTCTGTTCCCTATAATTCAAGCAATAGAAAAGGCCATCCCCTGCGTTGATGGCTTTTTGTTTGCGCTTATACCCTCATGCTTGGCGGTGTGCGATGAAGAAGATGATTCTGTTGGGTGCCCTGGCTCTGGCCCTCTTGGCACCGGGCTTGAAAGCCGCCAGCTTCTCCTACGCACACGCCGGCAATTACAACTACGGCATTTTGCCATCCAACTATGGCTCCGGGGACGATACCACCATCCTCAACATGTACAACGCCTGGAAGGCCAGCCGCATCACGGATGACGGCACCTACGCCTACACCAAGGCGGACCAGGACAACAACTACACCTATTCAGAGGGCATGGGTTACGCCATGATCATGGCGGCCTACATGAACGACCAGACCCTCTTCAACCATCTTTGGGCCTACAAGCTCAAGTGGAATGACGGCAATGGCTTGATGAACTGGAAGATCAACGGCGAATCTGGCATCGTGGGTTCTAATTCAGCCACCGATGCTGACCAGGACATCGCCTATGGCCTGCTCATCGCCTCCGCAGTGTGGGGCAACAGCGGCACCTACAACTATGGCAGCCTGGCGCTCACAGAGCTGAACCGCATCCGCTCTTTGGACCTGGACATTTATTCCATCCGCCCGGGTGATGCTTTTGACAGCTGCCGCTACCCCTCGTATTTCATGGTCAGCCAGTACCAGGCTTATGCCGCGCATGACACCGGCAATGCCAGCCTGTGGAGCAGCGTGCGCAGCCAGTGCTACTCCACCTTGAACAATGCCAACATCATCAATGCCACCTCGCACCTCATCCCAGAGACCTGCCAAGATGCCAGCACCGGCGGCGGCTGCTCAGATTCGACCACAGACTACAAGTACAACAGCTGCCGTGTGCCCTATCGCGTGGCCATGGACTGGCTCTATTACGGGAATGCCAGCGCCTCCACCTATCTTTCCAACATGGCCAGCTGGCTGAACACCACCTATGGCGCCAACCCTTCGGGCATAGGTGATGATTATGTGGTGTCCAGCAATGCCAAGGCGGATAGCGCCAATAATTCAGCCTTTGTGGGGCCGTTTGCCTGCGCTTACACTTTGAACAGCACCTATCAGACCGACCTCAACGGCTTTTATTCAACCCTCTTGACCATGACCGATGCCAACAACGGCAGCTACTACAATGGCGCTTGGCAGCTGATGAGCCTGTTGCTGCTCTCTGGCCACATGCCCAATGTGGCTGACCCAGCCACCATCTACACCCATACTGACACCCCCACGGCCACGCCCTATGCTGGCACGCCCACCCAGACTTACACGGCCACCCCGGTCCCTTCTGGCTTGATGTATGAGACATTTGAGGAAGGAGCGGTGCCTTATGTGTTCGATTACGGCAACCCTGCCGCTGGCACCACGGCTGCCGCTGTCATTGGCGCCCCTTCTGTGGTTTATCAAGCCCCGGCTTATGACGGCAATTATAGCCTTTCAGAAGTAATCACCAGCATGCCTGCCGCCGGGTACGCTGGTTTCGGATTCACCAGCAACAACAACGGGAGCAATCATCTTTTCAATGCTACAGGAGCGACTGCGGTATCCTTCTGGGTCAAATGCAATGGGGCGGTTTCTTTCAAATTTGACATCCATGAGGATATTACTTCTGACCAAGGGTGGGATTCTGTCAACCAGAGCTATACCGCGGCCATGGTCGGCACCTGGCAGCAGTTCACCATTCCTTTGAACACGACCAACTTCTCCATGGACGCTTATATGTCTGGCTGCTCTGTGGCCACCACGCCCTACTGCAATTCGGGCGCATTGCAATTGGGCGTGATCAAAGAGGTGCAGTTCGCCATTCAGTCTGCGGTCACCACGCCCCTGACCTTCCAGCTGGACGATGTCGCCTTTGTCATGCCCACCAACTATACGCCCACAGTCACCAGCACGCCCTTCATAGGCCAGTACCACCAGATCTTTGACGACTTCGAGAGCCCGCTCTCGCTGAGCAAGACCCCCAAGCCACAGCCTTTCCCCTATTGCGGCGGCAGCTCAGACACCACCACCGTGGCTAAATTCGGGTGGAGCTTGGACAGCGCGGCAGCAGACGCCTATTCCGGGACCAGCGCCAAGCTGACCTTCACCTCCTCCACGGGCTGGGGCAATTCTGTCTGGATCCAGTCCCCCTATTCTGACCCGGTGCACGGCTGGTTCGATGCCAGCGGCGCGGTGTACCTTGGCTTCTACATGAACGCGCCCGTAGGCACCCGCTTCCAGGTGGAATATCTGGAAGACACGCTCAATGCGGCATCTCAAGGCCAGGCTTGGATAGGCAAATACAATGTGGTGCAGACCTCGGGTTGGCAGTACTACCAGTATGAGATAGGCACGTTCATATTGGACAGCTACACCACCACCTGGACTGTCACGGGCGTGCCTGACCTGAAGCATGTGCGCTGGGTCAGCTTGAAGATACCTGGCAACGAGCTCACGGACGGG
Organism: uncultured bacterium; assembly: GCA_964463435.1. Lineage (GTDB taxonomy): Bacteria > Oederibacteriota > JAJYGY01 > JAJYGY01 > JAJYGY01 > CAYXCT01. The sequence goes on from CAYXCT010000032.1 coordinate 9,195, forward strand.
CCTGTCTACCTGGACAACGTGCAGTTCATCACCAGCATGAAGTCGCCCACGCCCTCGCAGAGCCCCACGCCCAACAACTTCACGGCCACGCCCACCTACACGCGAACGGCATCGCCCAGCGCCAGCCCCAGCTACACGGCCACGCCCAGCATCACGCCTTCGCGCACGCCTTCTCCTTCGCCCACGGGCAGCAACACGCCCAGCAGCACAGGCACGCCCAGCATCACTGTCTCGCCATCGCCCAGCAGGACGGGCAGCCCCACCAACACGCCAGCGAGCACGGCTAGTGACACTCCCACGGCCACGCCTAGTGGCACGCCCAGCGTCACCCCCACCATCACAGCCACCTGGACGGATGTGCCGCCAAACAGCTCGCCTTCAGACACGCCCACCATCAGCCCCACCAACAGCGTGACGCCCAGCCGCACGCCGAGCAATACCCCTAACAATACCGCCACCAGCACCTCAACAATGACACTGGGCAATTCGCCCACCAGCACTTCAACGGTGACGCTTGGCAACAGCCCCACCAGCACTTCAACTGTGACGCCTGGCAACACGGCCACCAGCACCTCGACCGTGACGCCTGGCAACACGGCCACCAGCACTTCGACCGTGACGCAGGGCAATACCGCCACCAGCACTTCGACGGTGACACAGGGCAACACGGCCACCAGCACTTCGACCGTGACGCAGGGCAATACCGCCACCAGCACTTCTTCGGCCACGGCCACGCCCACGGGTACGCCCACGCTGACGCGCACCATCACGCCGAGCGCCACGCCCAGCTTCAGCTCCACCGCAACGCCCACCTCCACAGCCACCTTCTCGGCCACGCCCACGCCTTCGGTGACCGCGGATTCCACCATCACGGTCTCGCCCACGGCCACCTTTACCGGCGTCGCTTCCACTGGCCAGGGCACGGTGGACAAGATCTGGGTGGTGCCCAACCCGGTGTTCGTTGCGCCGGGCCAGGTGCCGCGCCTCTACTTCCATTCCACGGGCAAGATGAGCACCCTGCTGGTGCGGGTGTACACCAGGGCTTATACCGCCGCTGGGTATTGGAATCTGGCGGTCAACAGGTCCTTCTCAGGCTGGGATAGCCAGCCCCTGCCGCAATTGAGCGCTTTGTCCGCTGGAACTTATTTTGTGACAGCTGCCGCCAACGGGCAAAAGGGCACGGCGCATGTGGCCTTGGTGATCTTGAAGTAAGAAAAGCAAACGGGACGTTAAAACAGCCGGAGGTTCGCCTCCGGCTGTTTTGATTTTATAAAGCTATTTTTGTCCCGTTTTGTGGCACAAAAGGCCGATTTTTACCGAAACTTGGGCTGGCTTTCCCGTTTCTTTCTTTGTTGACCCTTGCAACAATGGTATATTTTCAATGAGTTCAAAAAGGCAAATCAGGCCTTTCTGCCTTTCCCTGATCAAGATGCAATGGAGCCTGCCATGAAGAAGATGCTTTCAAGCCTTGCGTTGCTGGCTTTGGCTGTCACGGCCTGGCCCATGGGCGGCAATCCGCCTTCGGGTTTCACGACCTTCGGCTTTGGCACCATTGACAAGGCAGACTCTTACGCCACGGATACTCCCAACTTTTGGAAGGACGGGCAGGGAACAACCTGCTGGGACTATTCTTATGTGTACCTGGTCCCAGGCTGGGCCTCTTGGTCGGGCAGCACCGTGACCTCTAACTGGGCGCGCAATGAGATGGCGCATTGGGACGCGGCTGGCCAGCATCAGGTCTTCACCTTCTATTACAACGGCAGCTATTACTCTGCGGGCGACTACAACACCGCAGGCAGCAGCAGCGATCGCGCTGGGTCAGGTGGCAGCAGCAGCCCGGTGCTGGACATGTCCGTTTGGTATGATGAGCTGCGCCTGCTCTGCGCCACCATCGAGAGCTACAAGCCGACGCATACACCCATTATCCACATCGAGCCCGACATGCTGGGCTTCTTCATCCGCGACAAGGGCGCGGCCTGCTACAACGCCAGCGGCCTGATCAAGGTGGGCTCAGCCCCGGCGCCCACGGGCTGGGGCGGCGCCACCTGGAACACCACCAATTTCCCTGACACCCTGCAAGGCTGGGCCAAGGCCATCACCGCCATCCGCAATTATTACGCCCCCACCACCATGCCGCTCATCGCCCACCACTACACGGGCTGGGCCATTGACGGCGACATCATGACCAGCCCCTCTTCGCAGAGCGTGGTGAACACCGCAGTGGACGCCTATTGCGGGTTCTTGAACAATGTGCTGGGCGCGGGCGGCACAGAGGATGTGTTCTTCGCCGACCCTTCAGACCGCGATGCCGACTGGTGGGCCAAGGACCAGAACAGCGGAGCGCGCTGGAACCTGGAGAACTACGACACCACCACCTTTGGCTCCCGCTCTTGGGGCACCATGGGGTATATCTGGGACCGCGTCTCCACTGACCTGGCTTGCAGGGGCTTTGTGTGGCAGATCCCCAACGGGAACCATTTCTACAAGACCTGCGACAACAGCAACGGCCATTTCCGTGACAATTATTCCATGGCCTTCATGCCCGCCACCTCCAGCAATGGCGCCTCGGGCACGCCGGGCGATGCCTACAGCGCCAGCAGCACCACCACGGGCCCGGGCTTCTTCGCCAACCACGGCATCATGGGTGTGCTGTATGGCGAGGGCTATTACGATGGCGTCCCCTCCAATGGGTCTGATTACCTGACCCACCTGCGCGACTATGAGCCCGCGGACGGCACCTACAATGGCTCGTCGCTGGCTTATTCCACCAATTCGCCGAGCTGGGTGCCCTTTGGCCAGGCCACCTCAAGCTCCAGCGACAACGACGGCGGCTATATCCGCAACTCCGTGGCCAAGTATTGCAGCACGGGCAAGTACACGCTGCCAGGGGTAGGCCCCACCAACACCTACACTCGCACGCCCACGCCTTGCTCGGCCTGCACCAACACTTTCACCCCCACTTTGACGCCCTCACCCGTGGATTGCCCCGCCACGCTGAACAGCTGTGACAGCCTCACGGCCAATGGCGTGTGGAACAGCGGCATCACTGCCAACACCACGCTGACCATTGACACCACCCATCAGACCCAGGGCACCGGAGACCTGGACATGACCTGGTCCGCGGCGCCCATCGCCTTCAATGACAAGGCCGGCCAGCTCACTGGCTTCACCATCCCTGGCGGCAACACCTTGGCCCGCTTTGATCGCCTGACCATGGATGTGTATGTGCCAGCCGTGGGCTCTGGCGCGCCTTGGACAGCCACCTCGGGCTGGCATCAGATGTCGGTGCGGGCGGACGCCAGCGCCAGCAGCAAGTATGAGGTGATGTTCACGGCAACGGACGGCATCGGCTTGGTGGCAGGCCAGGTGAATCACCTCAGCTGGAACCTGAACCTCACCACCACCGCCAACATCTCGGCCACGGATGTCGTCAACAAGTTCTATTTCGTGCTCAATTGCGATGCCACCAATGCCGCGGCTGGCAGCATCTACATAGACAATATCGTTCTGCACACGGACACCATCTGCCCCACGTCCACGCCCACTTCCACCATCAGCCCCACCAGCTCGCCCACGGTGGATTGCCCCACCAGCCTGAACAGCTGCAACAGCCTGGCTGCCAATGGCAGCTGGAATGCGGCGCCCACTTTGACGCCCAATGCCTCCATCTCGCTGGACACCAATGGCGCGGAGGTCTACAGCCCAGCCACCGCATCCATCAAGGTGAGCTACACCGCCCCCACCTCGTTCAACGACTTGGCCGCCCAGCTTACCGGCTTCTCCATGAGCGGCAACACCACCCTGGCGCCCTACAATTCCATCAGCTTTGATGTCTATGTGCCGGCCACGGGCGGGCCGTGGAGCGCCAGCTCGGTCTACCACAATTTCACCTTGCGCGCGGATGCTTCAGCCACCAACAAGTATGACGCCATATTCCTGCAGCATGACGACACGCCCATCACCACGGGCTGGAATCATTTGAGCATCCCGTTGGACCTGACCACCACCGCGACTGGCTACATCACTTCGGCCGATGTCATCACCAAGTTCTATTTTGTGCTGAGCGAGGACGCCACCACCAGCGGCGCCGCTACCGCGGGCTACCTGTGCATTGACAATGTGGTCCTCCACACCGGCCAGGTCTGCCCCACGGCCACGCCCACCTTCAGCATCACGCCCACCAGCTCGCCCACCGTGGACTGCCCCACCACGCTCAATGCCTGCACGGCGCTCTCCGGCAATGGCCTGTGGAACGGCGCTGATGCTTCCTTGAGCATCAACACCAACGCGTCCTACATCGCATCCGGCAGCTCGGCCAGCCTGATGGTGGCCATCACTGCCACGGCTGCGTTCAATCAATGGATTGCCAATCTGCAGGGCTTTGCGCCCACCAACTGGTCTGCTTTCAAGACTTTGACCCTGGCCGTGTATGTGGACCCCAACAACACGCCCTGGACCACCCTGGCCACCACCCACACCCTGAGCCTTTATGCGGATTCGCAGACCGCGGCCTCGCCCTGGTATGTGAAGGAGATAGCCTCCAACGAGCCAACGCTCAGCACGGGGTGGAACTACCTCACCTTCACCCTGTCCTTCCCCAGCGGCACCAATGCCACCGACCCGCTGAGCCAGATCTACCTGGTGCTCAAGTGCTACAATTCCAGCGGCACTTCGGCGGCGCAGGCCGGCAACCTCTACGTGGATGCGCTGATCTTGCACACCATGGGAATCTGCCCCACGGCCACGCCCACCTTCACGGTGAGCCCCACTTCCACAAAGACGCCCACGGCCTCGCCCTCGGCTTCTCCCACGCGCACGGGCACGCCCAGCTCCACGGCCACTCCCACGCCCAGCGGAACCCCCAGCAGCAGCGTGACGCTCACTCCCACCAATCCGCCTGCCAACAGCTCGCCGACGGACACGCCCACCATCTCCCCCACTTCTTCGGCCAGCCCCAGCTCCTCGGCCAGCCCCTCGCTCACCGGCACCAAGACTGCCACGCCGAGCGCCACGCCCACGTTCACCAACGTGGTGGCTGCCAATACAGCCACTGGCACCAGCACGTCCACGGACACACCCACGCGGACGGCGACGCCCAGCGCCTCGCCAAGCATCACGCAGAGCTTCACCAGCGTGCCGCCCAACAGCACCTGGACTGACACCCCCACCATCTCGCCCACCTCTTCGGCCACGCCCAGCGGCACGGGCACGCCCTCGGGCACCATCACCGGCTCGCCCAGCAGGACTAGCACGCCCTCCGGCACTGTGACCGGCTCGCCCAGCAGCTCTTTCACGGCCACGGCCAGCCTAACGCCCAGCGCAACGCCCACTTGGACCAACGTGCCCCCGAACAGCACCTGGACCGACACCCCCACCATCTCGCCGACATCTTCGGTCACGCCCAACAGCACCTTGACCGATACCCCCACCCGCACCTCCACTGCCACGCCCACGGGCACCGCCACCAGCAGCTCCACGTACAGCAGCACGCCCAGCGCGACGCCCACCTGGACCAATGTGCCCCCCGGCAGCACTTGGACCGACACTCCCACCATCTCGCCGACCAGCACGGTGACGGTGCAGGCTGCGCCGCCGGCCGGCAGCCCCACCTT
>CAYXCT010000033.1:0-14659 GCA_964463435.1 uncultured bacterium
CTCCAGCAGGTTCTCGCCGTCGTCGGTGGCCATGGACCAGTTGTTGTGCTTGCCGCTGCCGTTGATGCCGGCAAAGGGCTTCTCATGCAGCAGGCACACCAGCCCGTGGCGCAGGGCCACGCGCTTCATGGTCTCCATCACCACCGCGTTGTGGTCGGCTCCCACCGTGCTGCGCTCGAACATGGGCGCCAGCTCGAACTGGGCCGGGGCCACCTCGTTGTGGCGGGTCTTGGCCGGGATGCCCAGGCGGTACAGCTCGCGGTCCAGGTCCATCATGTAGTCGAGGATGCGCTCCTTGACCGGGGCGAAATAGTGGTCCTCCAGCTCCTGGCCGCGGAAGGGCGCCGCGCCGAACAGCGTGCGGCCCGTGGCGATCAGGTCTGGCCGCTGCTCAAAGTAGCGGCGGTCGATCAAGAAGTATTCCTGCTCGGGGCCCAAGGTGGTGAACACGCGCTTGCTGGCCTTGTTGCCGAAGAGCCTGAGCACCCGCATGGCCTGGAGGCTCAGGGCCTGCTGGCTGCGCAGGAGAGGGGTCTTGTGGTCCAGGGCCTCCTCGGTGTAGCTGACGAAGGCCGTGGGGATGGTCAGGGTCATGCCGTTCTTGTTCTCCTGCAAAAAGGCAGGGCTGGAGGGGTCCCAGGCCGTGTAGCCGCGGGCCTCAAAGGTGGCGCGGATGCCGCCCGAGGGGAAGCTGGAGGCGTCCGGCTCGCCCTTGACCAGGGCCTTGCCGTTGAACTCCATGATGACGCCCTCATCGCCCGCGCCGATGGGCACGATGAAGCTGTCGTGCTTCTCGGCCGACAGGCCGGTCATGGGCACGAACCAGTGGGTGTAGTGGCTGGCGCCGTGGTCCAGCGACCATTCCTTCATGCCCTGGGCCACCTGGTCGGCGATGCTGGCATCCAGCGGGTCGCCGGAGACGATGGTGGCGCGCAGCTTCTTGTACACGTCCTTGCTCAGGTATTCCTTCTGGGCCTTCTCGCCGAAGACCAGGCTGCCGTAGATGGCCTCGGCGGGCGAGCCCTTGTAATCCTCGCAGGATGTCTTCTCATTGCCCAGGTTCAGGGCGATCTTGTTGCGGGTGCTCGACATGGTGCTCCTCGCTCAGTTGGGAAAGCCGGGGGCCTTGCTTGGCCGCGCCGGATGGTTGGGACAGGGGGCTTGGGCGGCATCTCGCCCGCCCGATTGCTCCGCGCCGGGGTGTGGGGTGCAGGGTGCCTGGTTAGCGATCACCTCGCCTTTCTGCAAGACCAGCCGTCCCCCCACGGGCGCTGGCGGTTACAAAATTGTCCTGTGACTATCATCAATACAAAAAAACGCGGCCCGCGCCCAGCGGGATTTTGCGCGCCTCAAATTAGCGCCTTGACAAGGGATTAAACTTTTGCTTGCTCAGCCAGCCGCAGGGCGCGCAGGCGCTCGGGCACCGGGGGGTGGGAGTAGTGGAAGGCCACCAGCAGGGGATGCGGCACCGGGTTGCCCAGGCTGCTCTTGTGCAGGCCGGCCAGGGCCTGGCACAGCGGCTCGGCGCCGCAGGCCCCCTGCGCGAAGGCATCGGCCTGGTATTCCCAGCGCCGCGAGAGGGCGGCGCTGAGCGGGGAGAGCCAATAGAGCAGGCTGGGCCCCAGCACGGCCAGGGCCAGCAGGGCCCAGGCCAGGCCCGCCTGCCCGATGCCCAGAGGGGCGCAGCGCAGGCTGAGCCAGTGCGCGGCATAGGCCAGCCCCAGGGTGCCGGCCAGGGACAGGGCCAGGCCCTGCAGGGTGTGGCCGCGCTTGCTGTGGCCTATCTCGTGCGCCAGCACCGCCGCGGTCTGCTCCGGGGCCAGCTGCTCCACCAGGGTGTCGAAGAGCACGATGCGGCGGAAGCGGCCGAAGCCGGTGAAGAAGGCGTTGGCGTGGCTGCTGCGCCGGCTCCCGTCCATGACGAAGAGGCCGGCCACGCCGAAGCCGGTGCGGCTTGCCAGGCCCAGCAGCTGCTCTTTGAGCGGCCCCTCGGGCAGGGGGGTGAAGCGGTTGAAGAGGGGCATGATGAAGCGCGGCCAAGCCAGCATCAAGAAGACCTGGACCAGGGCCAGGAAGCCGAAGCCCCACAGCCACCAAGACTGGCCCAGCCCCTGCGCCAGGGCCAGCAGGGCCCAGAGCACCAGAAAGCCCAGGCCCGCGGCCAGGGCCAGGCCCTTGAGCTTGTCGGCCAGCCACAGGCTGGGCCGGCTCTTGTTGAAGCCGTGCCGCTGCTCCACGCCGAACTGGCGCGCATAGTCCAGCGGCCAGTCCAGCAGGCTCAGGGCCAGCAGGGGCAGCAGCACAAAGAGTGCCAGGCCCGTCAGGCCGTGGCTGCTGGCCAGGGCCAGCGCCCAAGCCAGAGTGCCGTCCCAGGCCAGGCAGAGCAGGGCCAGCACCCCCAGCAGGCTCAGGCCTTGGCTGGCCAGGGCCAGGCAGTTCTTGTCCGCGGCGTAGTCGATGGCTTTGGCGTAGTCTTGGGCGCTGAAGAGCCCCTGCAAATGGCTGGGCATGCTGGCGCGCAGGCGCTCTTGATGGCGGCCCTGGATGAGGAGCAGCAGGGCTTCAAAGCCGTGCTGGATAAGCACCAGCAGCAGGCAGGCCAGGGCCAGGTTCATGGGGCTCCAAGAGCGGGGGGCAGGGGATGGCTTGCGCCAAGAGCCGAGGAGGCTTCGGCGTCCTCAGGCAGCAGGGCCCGCAGATGCTGCCAGGCTTGGCGGGCTTGCGCGGGCCAGCCTTGGCGGGCCAGCAGGCGCGCCAGCACCCGCCAGGCGCTGCTGTCCTTGGGGTCCGTGGCCAGGGCCTGGCGCAGGCAGGCCAGGGCTTGGGCCGCGCGGCCTTGGCCTGCCAGGCTCTCGGCCTGGGCCGCGCCATCGCTCAAGACCTCCAGCAGGCGGGCCGGCTTGGCCGCGGGCCCGGCCACAGCCGCGGCTGGCGGGAGGCTGGGCAGGGCCGGCTCAGCCTCCACCGGCGGCGGGCTCAAGAGCAGCTCGAGCAGGCCGGGGTCCAGGGCCAAGCCCTGCTTGCCGGGCGCGGCCCAGCGATAGGCGAGCGTGAAGCGCTGGGTGGCATCGAAATAAGGGTCCGGCACCCAGGCATAGTCCATGCTGAAATCGCCTAGCTGCAGGCCGGCCCCGGCGCTGGGCAGGCCGCTGCTCTGCAGGGCCTGGCCCTGGCTCCAGGCCTGATGGTAGCCGAGGCGCAGGGACCAGCCTTGCAGGCGGTATTCCAGGCCGGCCTGCCAGTCGCCCTCCTGGCTGTTGCGCACATCCAGGCTGGCCAGGCCCAGGATGGAACCAGCATGGATGTCGGCCTTTGCCAAAGCCACGCCGGCCTGGCTGACCCAGGCCTGGCTGGCATCGCTGGCCGGGCCGCCCAGGCCCTGCAGGCTGGCGCCAAAGCAGAGCCAGGGCTTGGGCAGCCACTGGCCGCCCAGGCCAAAGCCCAAGCCCAGGGCCTGGCTGTCCAGGGTGCCCATCTCGGTCATGCGCAGGGCCATGCCGCAGCCCAGGTCCTCGGCCAGGGGGAAGCCCCAGCCGGCCTGAAAGCGCGCCTCTGAGGCGCTGAAGTCCTGCGTGGCCGCGCCGCTTGAGTCGCGGCCATCCAGCTTGCCGTAGTCCACAAAGTCGGCGGCCAGGCTGGCCCCGCCCCAGCGCGGCTGCAGGGGCAGGTCCAGGCGCAGGGCCTCCTGATGGGTGTCCAAGAAGGATTGGTTGTGGGTGAGCAACAGGCCGCCCTCATCCAGGCCGGCTAGGCCGGCGGGGTTGCTGTCCAGGCTGTCGGCGCTGGCGCTCACCGCCACCATGGCCCCGGCCAGGGCGCTCGCCCGCGCGCCAGGGTCTTGCAGCTGCAGGGGGTAGCTCTCGCTGGATGAGGGGGCCAGGCCCAGGCCCTTGAGGGCCGGGGCCAGGGCCAGGGCCAGCAGCAGCGCCAGGGAGGCCGGCCTTTGCATCAGCGGTACACCGCCAGCTTGCCCCACACCGTGCTCAGGCTGGGGCTGGCATCGGCCTGCACCTGGGCGCGCCAGTAGTAGACGCCGCGCGCCAGGGCCCGCAGGTCCAGGCCCAAAGTCTGGGTGACGCCAGCTGCCGAGCCCTGCGCGCTCTGGCTGCCCAGCAAGCGGCCCGCGCTGTTGAAGAGGCTCAAGGTGAGCGTGGCGGGCGCATCCGGCACCCAGCGCAGATGCGCCTGGCCGCCGGTGACAGGATTCGGGTAGAGGTCAAAGGCCTGGCAGGCTGCCGCGCCGGGCAGCAGGGACAGCAGCAGTACCAGGGTCAATGCGCGAAAGGGCATGCAGGCTCCGGGCATGGGATGGGCCATTTTGCACCGGAGGGCGCCAAGAGGACACAAAAAAACCCCGGCAAAGATGCCGGGGCTTTTTGCGCTCTTGGGGGCGCTCAAGGCAGGCCGCCCACCCGCACCCAGCGCTGGCTGCTGCCTTGGCTGGTCTTGAGCACGATGCAGTAGCGGCCGGCTTTGCCTGGGTCGGGCCAGGCGAAGCTGTGGCTGCCGCTAGCCAGGCTAGCCTGGTTGAGCCAGGACAGCACGCGGCCCTGGCTGTCCACAACGCTCAGCTGGGCCAGGCCGGGCTTTGCCAGCTCCACCTGGATGGTGAAGCCCTTGCCGGGCTCGGCATGCACCTGGAGCAGGCTGGCCAGGCCGCGCAGCGCCGGCTGGGCAGGCAGGCGCTGGCCAGGGGCCAGGCCGGTCTGGGGCGCCTCATAGCGGTAGCCAGCGCCGGCCTGGGGCACCAGCGCAAGCGGCTCTTCGCCTGCTTGATGGGATGAGGCGGTCCAGAGCCCTAGGCCCAGCAGCAGGGCCGCGCCGCCGCCCCACAGCCAGGCCTTGGCCAGCCGCCGCGGCGGGCGCGGCTCGGCCAGGCCGGCTTGCTGCCAAGCCTCGGCCATGCGGCTGGCGAAGCGCTGGCTTGAGCCGATGCTGGCATCGATCTCCTGCGCCAGCTGCTGATCCTCGGCCTCGCTCAGGTCGCGCTCGAAAAAAGCGTCAATCATGGAAGGCTGGTTCATGGCTTGCCTCCATCCTCATTCAACAGGCTGGCCCGCAGGGCCTCGCGGCAGCGGGAGAGCCGTGACATCACGGTGCCGATGGGCATGCGCATGGCCTTGGCGATGGCCGCGTAGGCCTGGCCCTTGAGCTCGCGGCGCTCCAGGATGCTGTGGCAGGGCTCGCCCAGCCCGCTGAGATGGCGCTGGATGACCTGGGCCAGGGCGCGGGCCTCGTCCTGCTGGCCCTGGATCTGGTGGCGCCGCTGGGCCAGGCCCTGGGCCGCCAGCTCCAGGTCCTGCTGCTGGGCGAAGAGCAGGCGCTTGCGCTTGCGCAGGCGGTCAAAGCAGAGGTTGACGCAGATGTGGTTGAGCCAGGTGGAAAGGCTGGCCTGAAAGCGGAATTCCGCCAGCGCGTCAAAGCCCTTGATGAAGGTGTCCTGCACCGCATCCTCAATCTCCGGGTCCGCGGCGCCCAAAAAGTGGGCGGCCGTGACATAGAGCTTGCGGTAGCACTGGTGGTAGAGCCGCTCCTTGGCCGCTTCGTCGCCCGCCAAGATGGCAGCCGCCATTTGCCTGTCGTCCACAGCATCCCCTTGCGTTTGGACGCCTGGGCCGGGCTGTTTATTCCGCCCGCTTTTGCCCCGCCTGGCGCCGCTTGGCCTTATAATATAGGAAAACCCTGGAGGACTGCCATGCCCGAATTCATCCACAGCTTTTGGATGGCCTTTGTGCCGCTGTTCGTGGCCATTGACGCCATCGGCGTGCTGCCCATCTACCTTGGCCTGGCCGAGGGCGTGGACCAGCCCACCCGCAACCGGGTCATCGGCCAGGCCCTGGGCACGGCCCTGCTCCTGTGCGCGCTGTTCCTCTTCCTGGGCCAGGCGGTCTTCCACCTGCTGGGCATCACCCTCTATGACTTCATGGTGGCCGGCGGGGCCGTGCTCTTCGCCATCTCCATCCGCGACCTCTTGAGCGCGGGCGGCCGCCATGGCCGCACCCCGGAGGGCTTTGGCGTGGTGCCCCTGGGCACCCCGCTCATCGCCGGTCCGGCCATGCTCACCACCACCCTGATGATGGCCGGCAGCCTGGGCACCGGCATCACCTTCGCGGCCACCCTGGCCAACCTGCTGCTCACCGGCCTGGCCTTTGCCTTTGGCGGCAAGATATTCAAGGTGCTTGGGTCGGACGGCGCCCGCGCCGCCAGCAAGGTCAGCCACCTTCTGCTGGCCGCCATCGCGGTGATGATGGTGCGCAAGGGCCTCACCGGCATCTTGGGGCACTGAGGCTGTTTTTATCATCTACAAATTTGTCTTCACCTAGGGCATAATCAATCCAAAATACTCGCGCAATTGTGCAATTACCCTCCTACTTTTTCGAGCCGACGCAGCATTTCCGGTTCGATGAAGAAGGCATCACCCCAGAGGTGGTGGCAGGCCGGCGTTAGTCGAGGTGATGAAGGTGTTTGAGGTAAAGCAATTATGCGGGTACAATAAAGAACATGATGCTTGGGTGATTGAATAGTTTCGAACCCGTAGTTCTTCGGCGCAGGAGGTGGGAAATGAAAGAACATTCGAAAGCACAACTTTCAACGATCGAATCAATAAAAATTAAAAATTACCGTGCTTTAAAGGATTTTGAACTCGCCAAAGTTACAACCTTTGCTGCTTTACTCGGGCCCAATGGGAGTGGGAAATCCACTCTTTTCGATGTTTTTGCATTTTTAGCAGAATGCTTTAAGGCGGGATTGCGGAAAGCTTGGGATAAGCGCGGCCGTTTTAAAGAAATGCGTTCGCGAGATGCAGCGGGCCCCATTGTTTTTGAAATTCGTTATACGGATAACATCGGTGAACCAATCGTTTATCATTTGGAAATTGAAGAGGACGATAGAGGCCCCTTTGTACAAAGCGAGAAATTAAGCTGGAGGCGTAAGGGCCCCAAGGGCGGGAGGCCGTTCGACTTTTTAAACTACCGCAGCGGAAAGGGATGGGCCATTGCGGGAGAAAATCCTAAAGAAGGAGAAGAACGAGAAAGCGAAGCGCTGTCATCGCGGGAGTTACTTGCCATAAATACATTGGGGCAATTTGATAAGCATCCACGCGTGAGAGTCTTGAGGAATTTTATTGAAGGCTGGTACTTGTCTTATCTTACTGCGGATAGCACAAGAAATAGTGCGCATGGGTTGCCTGAAGCGGGGCCGCAAGAGCATCTATATCAAAGCGGAGATAATCTCCCGAATGTTATTCAGTACTTACAAGAGAGTCACCCTGAAGTTTTTCAAAAGATAATAGGTGAATTGAGAGGAAGGATTCCCCGCCTTGAAAAAGTGGAGAGCAAGGTACTACTTGATAATCGACTTATGCTTCGATTTAAAGATGCTCCGTTCAGCAAGCCGATTTTAGCGAAATATGCTTCGGACGGCACATTAAAAATGCTCGCATATTTAATTGTTCTAAATGATCCACAGCCTGCACCATTGATAGGTATTGAAGAGCCGGAAAATCACTTACATCCTAAATTATTGCCAGAATTAGCAGAAGAATGTCGGGCGAGCGCCGTCCATTCACAAGTGCTTGTGAGCACCCATTCGCCATTTTTCTTAAATGGTATGAAGCCATCAGAAGTGTGGATTTTAAATCGAGATTTTTCGGGTTATACAAAAGCGTCGCGTGCGAGCGATATTCCCATTGTTGAAAAAATGATGGGAAATGGCGCCTTGCTTGGTGATTTATGGATGGAAGGTTATTTCAACCCTGCCGCCCATAAAGTTGCAAGGAGGCGTTAATAATGAGGGTCGAGATACTTGTTGAAGAACAATCTGCGGAAGAGGCATTGGGGAATATTGTCCCTATGGTTTTAGGGGCAGAGGCAGATTATCAGATCCACCGATATAATGGGAAAGCCGCCATGTTGAAAAGGCTCCCGAATCGGTTGCGTGGGTATTCAAGCTGGATTCAGACGAACCCAATGAGGCTTTTAGTTTTAATGGACAGGGACGATGATGATTGTAAACAACTAAAAGACAGGCTCGAACAGATGGCAAATCAAGCGAATTTGGCGACAAAAACAAACCCACAGCAAGGCGGTTTTCATTTAGTGAATCGAGTCATTATTGAAGAGTTAGAGGCATGGTTTTTTGGTGACTTAATTGCTCTTAGGTCGGCATACCCCAAAGTTGGCCCTTATCTCACGGCAAAAGCACAGTATAGAGACCCGGATAACATTCAGGGTGGGACTTGGGAAGCTTTGGAAAGAGTGCTGCAAAACGCGGGTTACTATCCTAGCGGTTTACCCAAAATTGAAGTTGCAAGAAAAATTTCCGCACACATGGTGCCGGCGCGCAACACATCACAAAGTTTCGCATGTTTTATTGACGGGTTACATGCCGCTGCTGGCATTTAAAAGCATTTATAATAGGGGCCGAGACGGCCTGAATTCAGCCCCTGAACTGGGCTTTGACAGCCTGCCCGCATCCTGCTAGATTGGCCAGCATCCCCATCCTTTGAATGGAGGTTCCATGCGCAAGCGCCTTTTTCTGCCCCTGGGCCTGCTGGCCCTGGCCGGGCTCTTCACTGCCTGCTCTGGCAAGCGCGACGATTCCGTGATCCGCGTGGGCGAGTTCAGCTCGCTCACCGGCAGCGAAGCCACCTTTGGCATCAGCACCCATGAGGCCCTCATCCTGGCCATTGACCAGGCCAATGCCGCGGGCGGGGTGAACGGCAAGAAGCTGCAGCTCATCACCCTGGACAACCAGGGCAAGCCGGATGAGACCGTGGTGGCGGTCACCCGCCTCATCAACCAGGACAAGGTGCACGCCATCATCGGCGAGGTGGCCAGCTCGCGCAGCCTGGCCGCGGCGCCCATCTGCCAGGCGGCCAAGGTGCCCATGATCAGCCCGGCCAGCACCAACGTGGCGGTGACCGAGAAGGGCGACTACATCTTCCGCGCCTGCTTCATCGACCCCTTCCAGGGCAAGGTGATGGCCGACTACGCCTTCAACGCGCTCAAGCTGCGCCGGGCCGCCATCTTGCGCGACCTCAAGAGCGACTACAGCATGGGCTTGAGCGACGTGTTCAAGGCCCGCTTCACGCAGCTGGGCGGCCAGGTGGTGGCTGAGGATTCCTACAGCGGCGGCGACATGGACTTCAAGGCCCAGCTCACCAACATCCGCGCCAAGGCCCCGCAGATCATCTACTGCCCGGGCTACTACACCGAGGTGGGCCTCATCGCCAAGCAGGCCCGCGCCCTGGGCGTCAATGAGCCGCTGGCCGGCGGCGACGGCTATGACAGCCCCAAGCTGGCGGAGATCGCGGGCGCGGCCGCCCTGGAGGGCTACTATTACAGCAACCATTACACCCCGGAGAGCGACGACCCGCGGGTGCAGGGCTTTGTGAAGCAGTATGTGGAGCGCTGGCACCATGTGCCGGACGCCCTGGCGGCCCTGGGCTATGACGCTGGCGGCATGCTGGTGGAGGCCCTCAAGCGCAGCAAGAGCCTCAATGGCCCGGACCTGCGCGATGCCATCGCCGCCACCAAGGCCTACCCCGGCGTCACCGGCGACATCACCCTGGATGAGCACCGCAACCCCAGCAAGAGCGCGGTGGTGCTCAAGATCACGGGCGGCAAGGCGCGCTTCGTGGCCACGGTCAAGCCCTGACCCCCCTTTAAGCGAGGCATCCCATGGTCCAGCCCAAGAAGCGCGTCACCATCCTGGACATCGCCAAGGCCGTGGGCGTGACCGACGGCACGGTCAGCCGCGCGCTCAGCAACGACCCCCGCGTGCGGCCTGAGACGCGCGAGCGGGTGACCGAGGCGGCGCGGGCCCTGGGCTACCGCCCCAACCTGGCGGCCCGCTACTTCAAGCAGGGCCAGACCCGCACCTTGGGCGTCATCCTCGAGTCTGGCTACTGGTTCTTCTACAACCCCTACTTCGGCCGGCTGGTGGCGGGCCTGGCGGACGCGGCGCGCGAGAACGACCGGCGGCTCACCTTCTTCTTCCCTGAGATTGAGCCGGCCGCGGACCACAACCCGGCCCATGACGTGGTGCGGCCGCGCGGCCTGGACGAGGTCTTTGACGGCCGGGTGGACGGCGCGGTGATGTTCGCCGGCCGCAAGCTGAGCCCCGAGACCCTGCGCGAGCTGGCCGAGGCGCCGGTGCCGGTGGTGCTGGCCAACACCAACCTTCCGGTCCCTGGCTTCTTTCAGCTGGTCTCGGGCGCCGGGCAGCGGGCCAAGGCCGCGGCCCTGGCCCTGCTGGACCAGGGCCACCGCAAGATAGGCATGGTGGCCCTCTACACCGACACCCCCTATGAGTGGGCCTGCCTCAAGGGCCTGCAAGAGGCGCACGATGCGCGCAGCCTGGATTTCCTGGCCAGCCAGATCGTGGCCTTGGACCATTGGGACAATTTGAACCCCGAGGCCATCACCGCCGCGCTGGACAAGCTGCTGGCCCAGGGCGTCACCGGCATCATCTTCTCGGATGCCGGCCAGGCCGTGCTGGGCCAGGAATTGCTCAAGGCCCGGGGCGTGCGGGTTCCGCACGACCTCTCCCTGCTTGCCTTTGGCCCTCTGCCGCCCGTGGCCCGCTTGCAGCAGCCGGCTGTCACCCTGTTCAATGCCGACCTCATCGGCGCAGGCCGCGAGCTGTATGCCATGATGAAGGAAGCCGGCGAGCAGAAAGAGCCGCGCAGCTTCGAGATCCAATGGAGCCTGAGCGAGGGCGGCACCTTGGCCCCTCCCAAGCGCGCTTAGAGGTCCTGAAGCGCGCTTCAAAGGCTCCAGGCTTTTACCGAAACTATGTATCGTCAGCCGTGGCCGGAGGGTATACTTGCTTTGTCGTTCAAACGTCTGAAAAGCCTGGAGCAGCCATGCGAATTTTTATCTTCCTATTTATAGCACTGAGCCAGGCTGGCTTTGCCGCAATCACGCCCACGGTGCGCGTGGATCAGATCGGCTATCTCACCAATGAGACCAAGCTGGGGATGATCGTATCTGCTCCCACAGGCAATGTGGATGTGCGGCGGGCCTCGGACAGCGTGTCAGTGCTGAATGTGGCTGCTGGCGCGGGCGCGGCAGACACGGCCTCGGGCGACACGGTGCGCATCGTCGATTTCAGCAGCATCACCACCACCGGCAGCTATTTCCTGGATGTGCCGGGCGTGGGCCAAAGCTTCAATTTCAACATCAGCCCCAACAATTTCAACGCCACCTGGCGCACGGCCATGCGCGGCTTTCATGTGCAGCGCTGCGGCACGGCCGTGGACATGTCCCCTGATTTCCCGGCCTACACCCATGCCGCCTGCCATCTGCCGGATGCCAACTTTGATGCCTCTTCCGGCAAGACTGGCAGCAAGCCGGCCACCATGGGCTGGCACGATGCGGGCGACTATGGCAAGTACACCACCAATGCCGCCATCGCGGTGGGTGAGCTGCTCTGGTGCTATGAGCACTATGGCAGCACCGTGGCCGGGGTGAACCTGAACATCCCGGAATCCGGCAATGGCACGCCCGACATCCTCAACGAGGTCAAGTGGGAGCTGGACTGGATGCTGACCATGCAGGACAGCGATGGCGGGGTCTGGCAGAAGCTGACCAGCACGGGCTTCGGCTCCTTTGTGCTGCCTGAGAATGACGACGCCAGCTCGCCCCGCGTGATCATCGGCACGGGCAGCAGCCCCTACAAGAACAGCTCCTCCACCGGCGGCTTTGCCGCGGTGATGGCCATCGCCGCCCGCGACTATCAGCCCTACAACCCCACCTACGCCGCCACCTGCTTGAGCGCCGCCGCCGCCGCGTACGCCTGGGTGAAGGCCAACCCCAATGTCAATTCCGTGAACCCCACTGGCATCACCACCGGCGAATACGGCGGGGTGCTGCCCAGCTACCAGCTGTGGGCCGCGGCCGAGCTCTTGCGCACCACGGGCAACACAAGCTACAGGACAGACTTTGAGAACACCAAGGGCGCCACGCCCTATGTCACTGGCGTGCAGGACTGGACCAACGTGCAGAACCTGGCCATGTGGGCTTATGCCCAGTCTTCAAGCGCCACCACAGCCACGGTCACGCAGATCATCAGCGACACGGTCACGGATGCCAATGGCCTGCTGACCAACCGCGCCAGCAACGGCTACCGCCACAGCCTGGCGGCCAATGGCTACATCTGGGGCAGCAATGGCGTGGCCTGCAACTCGGGCCTGCTGCTGCTGATGGCCAACCGCCTCTCGCCCAACCCCAATTATGTGCAGGCGGCCATGGATGACATCCACTACATCCTGGGCCGCAACTGCTGGGACATCAGCTGGGTGACCCAGGTGGGCACCAGCGCCTTCCTGCATCCGCACCACCGTCCCAGCGGCTCGCCAGAGTATGTCAACATGGCGCCCTGGCCGGGCCTGATGTCGGGCGGCCCCAACCAGAACGACAACGATGGGGTCATCAACAACATCCCCAAGAGCCCGCCCATGAAGCGCTGGGCGGATGTCACGCTGGCTTATGCCGCCAACGAGATAGCGCTCAACTGGCAGGCGCCCTTGGTCTATGTCTTGGCAGCTTGCATGCCGACCCCGTCCGCCATGCCCACGCCTTCCGCCACGCCTTCGCGCACCGCGACAAAGACAGCCACGCCCTCGCCTTCAGCCAGCGCCACGGCCACCAGCAGTGCCACGGCCAGCCCCAGCTTTAGCGCCACGCCCACGGCCAGCTGCACCGCAAGCCCCAGCAGCAGCAGGACCGCCACGCCCACCTCCAGCTTCAGCCCCAGCGCCACTGCCAGCGCATCGCCCAGCTCTAGCGCCAGCCCCAGCCCCACGCTGAGCGTGTCGGCCACGCGCACAGGCACCCTCACCAACACCCCTGGCGCTTCTCCCACCAGCAGCGTCACGCCCAGCGCATCTCCCAGCGCTTCGCCCACTTCCACTGGCACAGGCAGCAGCTCAGCCACGCCCTCTGCCTCGGCCACGCCTTCGGCCACTGCCTCCTTTAGCAGCACCGCCACGGGCACAGCCACGCCCACGCCTAGTGAGACCAGCAGCATCACCCCTGGGCCCAGCCCCAGCGCTTCACCCACGGCTTCCGCCAGCCCCAGCAGCTCGGCCACGCCCAGCCCGACCAGCAGCATCACGCCCGGGCCCAGCCCCGCAAGCTCATCCACAGCCACGGCAACGCCCACACCCTCTGACTCGCCCACGCCCTCGGCAGAGCCCAGCAGCAGCGCCTCTGCCACGGCCCTGGCGCTCTCCAGCCCGGTCCATATCCTCAAGGTGCTGGGCTTCCCCAACCCCCAGCCCGGCATGGGCCATGTGGGGGTGGCGGTGCAGCTCTTGGGCAGCCCGCAGAGCGTGATGGTGAAGGTCTACACCCGCAACCTGGTGCTGGCCGCGGCAGGCCTGGTCTCGGGCGGCTTGCGGCCAGGCTGGAACATCATCAGCATCCCGGTGGCAGCCCTGCCGGGAGGCGCCTACTTTGTGCTCTTGAGCGCTGAGGGCGGCGGGGGCAAGGATGTCTCCAAGCCCGCGGCCCTGGTGGTGCGGCCCTGAAGCGCGGGCAGGCCCTGGCCCCACAAA
Source organism: uncultured bacterium (assembly GCA_964463435.1). Taxonomy (GTDB): domain Bacteria; phylum Oederibacteriota; class JAJYGY01; order JAJYGY01; family JAJYGY01; genus CAYXCT01. Next base: position 13,562 of record CAYXCT010000033.1, read on the forward strand.
GAAGGCGCGGATGCCCCGCGCCTTCTTTGTGTTTAAAGCCCGGGCGACTCTGTCGTAGAATGGCCCATCATGGATGAGCTCCTTCAGCATATCGTCAACGGCGTCAGCTTGGGCAGCATCTATGCCCTGGTGGCCCTGGGCTACACCCTGGTCTACGGCAACCTGCGCCTGATCAACTTCGCGCATGGCGACATCTTCATGGCCGGGGCCTTTGCCGCGCTCTTCGCCAGCGCCGGCATCTCGCTGGCCATCGGGCCCGGGCTGGCCCATCTGCTGCTGGTGCTGCTGGCCGCCATGCTGGCCGCCGGGCTCTTGGGCCTGGCCATCGAGCGGCTGGCCTACCGGCCCCTGCGCAAGGCGCCGCGGGTGAACCTGCTGATGACCGCGGTGGGGGTGAGCCTGCTCTTGGAGAACCTGGCCCAGGTGCTCTTTGGCGCCACGCCCCGCGTCTTCCCCACCGTGCTGAAGGAGGAGGCCTGGCTGCGCTTGAGCCGCGACATCAGCGTCAGCAACATCCAGGTGGCGGTGCTGGCGGTGTCGCTGGGGCTGATGCTCTTCTTGGAATGGCTGGTGCGGGCCACGGCCCTGGGCCGGGCCATGCGGGCGGTGTCCTTCAGCCATGAGCTGGCGGCCCTGATGGGCGTGCCGGTGGACCGCGTCATCGCGCTGACCTTCTGCCTGGGCAGCTCGCTTGCCGCCGCGGCTGGCGTGCTGGTGGGCATCAGCTACCCCCGCGTGGACCCGCTGATGGGCGTGCTGGTGGGGCTCAAGGCCTTTGTGGCGGCGGTGCTGGGCGGCATCGGCGACATCCGCGGGGCCGTGGCCGGCGGCCTGCTGCTGGGCCTGGCGGAGGAGCTGGTGGCCGGCTATGTGAGCACCAGCTACCGCGATGCCCTGGCCTTCAGCCTGCTCATCCTGGTGCTGCTGGTCAAGCCCGCGGGATTGCTGGGCCGCGCCGCGCCGGAGAAGGTATGAGGCGGCATCCCAACAGCCTGGCCCTGCTCGCCCTGCTGGCCGCGGCCTGCCTGGCCCAAGGGGCCTACGCCCTGCTGCCCGCCTACCCGGCCACCATCCTCATGCTCTGCCTCATCAACGCCA
>CAYXCT010000034.1:0-14620 GCA_964463435.1 uncultured bacterium
GACAAGATGGCCGCCGACTTCAGGGGCGACCCGGCCTCCGCCCTGCTGGAGGTGCTGGACCCGGAGCAGAACAAGGGCTTCACCGACCATTACCTGGACGCCGAGTTCGATTTGAGCGAGGTGCTCTTCATCGCCACGGCCAATGGCCTGCACAACATCCCCGCCCCCCTGCGCGACCGCATGGAGGTGATAGAGATCGGCGGCTACACCGAGGAGGAGAAGCTGGCCATCGCGCGCCGCTTCCTGCTGCCCAAGCAGCTCAAGGCCCACGGGCTCAAGCCGGGCCAGCTGGAGCTGGGCGACGAGGGCCTGCGCCGCCTGGTGCGCAGCTACACCCGCGAGGCCGGAGTGCGCGGCCTCGAGAGGGAGATCACCGCGCTCTGCCGCAAGGCCGCCCGCGAGGTGGTCCAGGGCGGGGCCAAGGCCAGGGTGCAGGCCACCGCGGCCTCCCTGCCGCGCCTGCTGGGCGCGCCCAAGTTCAACCGCGAGGATGAGGCGGTGGCCAACGGCGAAGGCCTGGCCACCGGCCTGGCCTGGACCGAGGCCGGGGGCGAGGTGCTGGCCATCGAGGCCGCGCTCTTCAAGGGCAAGGGCGCGCTGGCGCTGACCGGCAAGCTGGGCGACGTGATGAAGGAGTCGGCCCAGGCGGCCTTGAGCTACATCCGCAGCCGGGCAAAAGCCTTGGGCATCCCGGCCGACTTCCACAAGGCCTTCGACATCCACCTGCACATCCCCGAGGGCGCCACGCCCAAGGACGGCCCCTCGGCCGGCATCACCATGGCGGTGGCGCTGGCCTCGGCCCTGTCCCGCCGCAGCGTGCGGCCAGGCCTGGTGATGACCGGCGAGATCACCCTGCGCGGCCGCGTGCTGGCCGTGGGCGGCATCAAGGAGAAGGTGCTGGCCGCCCACCGCGCCGGGGCCAAGGTGCTGCTGCTGCCCCGCGCCAACCGCCGCGACCTGGAAGAGGTGCCCCTCGCGGTGCGCAAGGCCCTGCAGATCTACCTGGTGAGCAGCATGGACCAGGTGCTCAAGCTGGCCCTGGAGCCCCGCCGCGCGCGGCAGGCCAGCCAAAGCCAGCGTCCGGCCGCGCTGGCCGAAGCCGAAGCCTGGAAGGAGGGCGGGCTCCCCCAATAGGGGACCGCAGCCATGGCCAAAGCCTCCTGCACCTACATCCGGGCCGCTAGCCAGCCGGACCAGTACCCGCCCGAGGGCCTGCCCGAGGTGGCGGTGGTGGGCCGCAGCAACGTGGGCAAGAGCAGCTTCATCAACTGCCTCACCCGCACGCACGGCCTGGCGCGCACCAGCAAGACCCCGGGCCGCACCCAGCTCATCCACTTCTTCACCACCGGCTTCGGCTTCAACCTGGTGGACCTGCCGGGCTACGGCTTCGCCCAGGTGCCCCTGGCCATCAAGCGGGCCTGGAAGCCCATGATTGAGGCCTACCTCTCGGGCAGGCCCAGCCTGGCGGTGGTCATCTGCCTGGTGGACGCGCGCCGCGAGCCCAGCCAGGAGGACGCCGACCTGGTGGACTGGCTGCAGTCGCAGGGCAAGGCCGCGCTGGTGGTGGCCACCAAGGCCGACAAGATCTCGAACAACGAGCGCGCGCGCAACCTGAAGGTGATCCGCGAGGCCCTGGGCCTGCGCTGGCCGCCGGTGGCCATGAGCGCCATCACGGGCGAGGGCAGGGAAGTGGTGCTGCGCGAGATACGCGAAGTGATAGAGGCGCGGGGAGCAAAATCATTGGGCACGAACGCTCCCAAAGCTTAAGAGAAGCCACAGATAGCAGGCATGCCTGCTGTCTGTGGCGTGCACGAACTAGCTAGCGCTCAGAGGAAACAAAGAGCCCGTCCCGGTTTATCTGAATCCGCTGGCGAGCGCTGGGCGGGGCTCTTTCGGTCGGTCGATACCCATCATTGATATGTCCCCTGCGGGGACATTGGACTTCTTACAGGAGGGGGGCCCTCGCCGCTTCCCTCAAGAACCCCGCCCAGCGCTTCCAGCTGGGAATAGCTTCAACCTGCCATTCAGACGATTTAAGGATCCCCATGCTCTCCAAGCTCTCCCCAGCTGCGAAGCGCGCCCTGCTCTGCCACGTGCTGTGGACCTTTGGCCTGGCCGTGGCCGATGCCTTCGTCAATGTCTACATCTACCGCCTGAGCAAGGGCTACCACCAGGTGGCCTATTTCCAGATCTGGCGCAACCTGATGGTGCCCATCGGCTTCGCCCTGGCCACCTGGCTGGCCCGCCGCAGCAGCACCAGCTGGGCCTTCAGGGCCGGCATCTTGTCCTATGAGCTCTTCTACCTGGTGGTGCTGCTGCTGGGCGCGCAGAGCCTGCAGGTGCTGCCAGCCCTGGGCTGCCTGCTGGGCCTGGCCATGGGCGTCTACTGGCTGGGCTGGCAGGTGCTCATCCTGGATTTGAGCCAGGACCATCAGCGCGATGCCTTCTTCAGCCTGAGCAACTTAGGATGCGCCCTGGTGACCATGCTGGGCGGCCCGCTGGCCGGCTGGTTCCTCTCCCGCATGCCGGGCGTGGAGGGCTACCGCTTCGCCTTTGGCGCCGCCAGCCTCATCTTCCTGGCCGCGGCCTGGGTCAGCATGCCCCTGTCCACCCCGGCCCTGCCCAAGGCCGGCGGGCTCAGGCGGCTGTGGCAGGTGACGGACCGCGGCCTGTGGCGGCGCTCGCTCATCGCCTCCGGCTTCCGCGGCCTGCGCGATGGCGCCCTCATCTTTTTGGTGGGTGTGCTGGTGTATGAGGTCACCGGCAGCGAGGCCAACCTGGGCAGCTACACGGCCCTGGTCTCGGCCCTGGGCCTGGGCGGCAGCTACCTGGCGGGCCGGCTCACCACGCCCAGCACCCGGCGCCGCAACCTACTGCTGGGCGCCTGCGCCGTGGGCGCGGGCATCCTGGTGCTGGCCCTGCGCGTGGACTACACCACCCTGCTCATCTATGGCTGCATCACAGCCCTCATGCAGCCCTTCTTCGACATCCCTTACAGCAGCGTGCAGTTCATGGTCTTTGGCACCAGCAAGCGCCTGGAGCGGCGGCGGGCCGACTCGCTCACCCTGCGCGAGGTGCCCATGGCCATCGGCCGCATCCTGGGCAACGGCTTCCTCTTCTTCTTTGTCAGCGCCGCCAACACGCCCGCGCTCAAGGCCTTCATGGTGGTGGTGGGGCTGGTGCCCCTGGTCGTGTACCTCATCATCAAGCCGCTCTTCGCCGTGGGCGAGCGCGCTGCCGGGTCAGCGGACAGGGCTTTTTGAGCTGCGGATCGAGCAAGGCGCGTGAAATTTTTCACAAGGACGCTCAAGCTCTGATATGACCAAGAACGCAGATCTCGGATAATCTGCGGTGAGAGAGCGCCTTTCTTTTAAGTATACTTTTTAGTCAAAGATAGATATTCTTATATCTATCTTCTTGACCTGAACCGGCCCCCGGGTGTATAGATATATCAACATCGATATATAAAGAGCTATACCCGGGGGCCAGCACAATGAGGTGGTGATGACCGAGCCGTCTGACAAGCTGCCCAGCCTGGCCTCCATCAAGCGCATGCCCATGTACCTGCGGGTGCTCAAGCGCATGTCTGAGAGCACGGATTTCGCCTCTGCCACCAAGGTGGCGGAGGAGCTGGGCCTGGAGCCCATCGTGGTCCGCAAGGACATGGAGCTGGCCAGCGTGATCGGCCGCCCCGGGGTGGGCTACCCCATCAAGGACCTGATCGGCGGCATCGAGAACCTGCTGGGCTGGAACAACCTCTCGGACGCCGTGCTGGTGGGCGCGGGCAGCCTGGGCACCGCCATCCTGGGGTATCCGGGCTTCGCCAACTACGGCATGAACGTGGTCTGCGCCTTTGACACGGATGCCAGCAAGGTGGGCAAGACCATCCACAACAAGAAGGTGCTGGCCCTTTCAAAGATGGCGGGCCTGGTCGAGCGCATGCATGTGCAGATGGGCATCATCACCGTGCCCAAGGAAGCGGCGCAGGAGATCGCGGACCTGATGGTGGCCGCGGGCATCCGCGCCATATGGAACTTCACCCCGGTCAAGCTGGCCGTGCCCGAGCAGGTGGATGTGCAGAACGAGGACCTGGCCGAGGGCTTGGCCGCCCTTTCCGTGAAATTGACCCACAAGAACAAGCGCTAGGCTGCGCCGCAAGCAGGGGGCGACCCAACAAGGAGGAAGCCATGCCGCGAGAATTGGACGATAGTATAACTAAAGAGAGCCCCACCCCGGCCCAAGCTGCCTTGGAGGCTCTGATCGCCAAGGCCAAGCAGGCCCAGCAGTCCTATGCCAGCTTCAGCCAGGAGCAGGTGGATGAGATCTTCCGCCGGGCCAGCCTGGCCGCGGTGCAGGCGCGCATCCCCTTGGCCCGGCTGGCGGTGGAAGAGACCGGCATGGGCGTGCTGGAAGACAAGGTCATCAAGAATCATTTCGCGGCCGAGACCATCTACAACAAATACCGCGGCACCCGCACCTGCGGGGTGGTCGAGCGCGACGCCCAGGCCGGCATCACCGTCATCGCCGAGCCGGTGGGCCTCATCGCCGGGGTGGTGCCGGTCACCAACCCCACCAGCACCACCCTCTTCAAGGCCCTGCTGGCCTTGAAGACCCGCAACGCCATCCTCTTCTCGCCGCACCCCAAGGCCAAGCGCTGCACCGCCGCGGCCGCGGCCCTGGTGGCCAAGGCCGCGGAGCTGGCCGGCGCGCCCGCGGGCCTCATCGCCACCCTGGCCGAGCCCAGCCTGGAGCTCTCCGAGCGCCTGATGCGCCACCCCAGCGTGGACTTGATCTTGGCCACGGGCGGGCCGGGCATGGTGCGGGCCGCCTACAGCTCGGGCAAGCCGGCCATCGGCGTGGGCGCCGGCAACACCCCGGCCCTCATCGATGAGAGCGCTGACATCCAGCAGGCGGTCAGCTCCATCCTGCTCTCCAAGACCTTCGACAACGGCATGATCTGCGCCTCGGAGCAGTCGCTGGTGGTGGTGGAGGAGGCCTATGAGCGCGTGCGCCAGGAGCTGGCCCTGCGCGGCGCCCATTTGTGCAGCCCGGCGGAGCGCGCCAAGCTCTCGGCCCTCCTGTTGAAGGAGGGCAAGCTCAACGCGGCGGTGGTGGGCCAGACGGCCCCAACCATCGCCCGCCTGGCGGGCTTCGCGGTGCCGGCCGGGGCCAAGGTGCTGGTGGCCGAGGCCGAGCGGGTGGACAAGGGCGAGCCCCTGGCCTACGAGAAGCTCTCGCCGGTGCTGGCGCTCTACAAGGCCCGCGACTTCGCGGCCGGGGCGGAGGTCGCGGCGGCCCTGGTGGCCTTCGGTGGCCTGGGCCACACCTCGGTGCTCTACACCGACCCCGGCAACGTGGACCGGGTGCAGGCCTTCAGCGCGCGCATGCGGACCTGCCGCGTGCTGCTCAACATGCCCAGCTCGCAGGGCGCCATCGGCGACCTCTACAACTTCCGCCTGGAGCCCTCGCTGACCCTGGGCTGCGGCAGCTGGGGGGGCAACAGCGTCAGCGAGAACGTGGGGCCCAAGCACCTGCTCAATTTGAAGACCGTGGCCGAGCGCCGCGAGAACATGCTGTGGTTCCGCGTGCCGCCCAAGATCTACTTCAAGGCCGGCTGCCTGCCCGAGGCCCTGGGGGACCTGGCCGGGCGCAAGCGCGCCTTCTTGGTCAGCGACCCCCAGCTGGCCAAGATGGGCCTGCTCAAGCGCACGGCCGAGATCCTGCGCGCCCTGGGCATAGAGAGCGAGAGCTTCACCGGGGTCAATCCGGACCCGGACATGGACGCCGTGGCGCGGGGCCTGCAGGCCATCCAGCGCTTCCAGCCCGATGTCATCATCGCCCTGGGCGGCGGCTCGCCCATCGACGCGGCCAAGGTCATGGCCCTGCTCTATGAGCAGCCCGAGGCCCGCTTCAGCGACCTGGCCACCCGCTTCATGGACATCCGCAAGCGCGTGGTGCGCTTCCCCCAGCTGGGGCGCAAGGCCCTGCTGGTGGCGGTGCCCACCACCTCCGGCACGGGCAGCGAGGTGACCCCCTTCGCGGTCATCACCGACGCCGCGCAGGGGGTCAAATACCCCATCGCCGACTACGCCCTCACCCCGGACATGGCCATCATCGACCCGCAGCTGGCGCTGGGCATGCCCCAGGGCCTGACCGCGGCCTCGGGCATGGACGCCGTGACCCATGCCCTGGAGGCGCTGGTGGCCGTCACCTCCAGCGAGTACACCGACGCCCTGGCCCTGGAGGCGCTGCGCCTGCTCTTCAAGCACCTGCCGGCGGCCTACGACGAGGGGGCCAACGACCCGCTGGCGCGCGAGAAGGTGCACACCGCCGCCACCATGGCGGGCATGGCCTTTGGCAACGCCTTCCTGGGCGTGTGCCACAGCATGGCCCACAAGCTGGGATCCAGCTTCCACATCCCCCACGGCGTGGCCAACGCCATCCTGCTGCCGCACGTCATCCGCTACAACGCCACGGACGCGCCGGCCAAGCAGGCCGCCTTCTCCCAATACACCCACCCCATGGCGCTGGAGCGCTATGCCCGCGCGGCCGAGGCCCTGGGCCTGGGCGGCGGCACGGAGGCCGACAAGGCCGAGCGCCTGGCCCAAGCCGTGGCGGCCCTGTCCGCCCGCGTGGGGCTGCCCGCCACCTTGGCCCAGGCCGGCATCGACCCGGCGGCCTTCCTGGCCCGGGTGGATGCCCTGAGCGAGCAGGCCTTTGACGACCAGTGCACGGGCTGCAACCCGCGCTACCCCCTCATCAGCGAGATCCGCTCCCTGTACCTGGCCAGCTATGGCGCCAGCGCCCCGGCTGTTCCGCCGGCCCGGGCGGGCGAGAGCGACATGAAGAGCCTCCGTTAGCCCATCATCACCCCAGCAGGAGCAGTCCCAATGCCAACCGCAGAATTGCGCAAGTTCGAGAAGGTCTGCGAGATCGTGGAGAAGCACGGCAAGCAGGCCTCCAAGCTCATCCCCATCCTGCAAGAGGTGCAGGAGGAATACCGCTACCTGCCCGAGGAGGTGATGACCTTTGTCGCCACCTCGCTGGGGCTGTCGCCGGCCAAGGTCTTTGGCGTGGCCAGCTTCTACGCCCATTTCGCGCTGCAGGCCAAGGGCAAGTATGTGCTCAGGCTCTGTGACGGCACCGCCTGCCATGTGAAGGGCAGCGAGCCCATCCTGGACGCGCTCTACGAGAAGCTGGGCCTGTCGGCCAAGAAGCCCACCAGCGCCGACATGCTCTTCACCATCGAGACGGTGTCCTGCCTGGGCGCCTGCGGCCTGGCCCCGGTGATGCTGGTGAACGAGAAGGTCTACGGCCAGGTCAGCAAGGAGAAGGCCCTGGAGATCGTGGACCAGATCAAGCAGAAGGAGGATGGCAATGCCAGCGCTTAAGAGCCCCCTGGAAGTGGCCTTCAAGGGCCGCGAAGGCATGCGCAAGATCGTCATCTGCACCGGCACCGGCTGCATCGCCAACGGCGCCCTGGAGGTCAAGGAAGCCTTCGAGCGCGAGCTCAAGGCCGCCGGCTTCGACACCATCGAGGCCTTTGAGGGCCTGGAGGCGGTGAAGGAGCCCAAGCAGGCCGCCTACCTGAGCAAGAGCGGCTGCCAGGGCTTCTGCCAGATGGGCCCGCTGGTCAGCATCATGCCCGAGGACATCCTCTACACCAAGGTCAAGCCCGAGAACGTCCAGGCCATCGTCGCGCGCACGCTCAAGGCCGGCGAGGTCATCCCCGAGCTGCTGTATGTGGACCCCGGCACCAAGGCCCGCTGCCGCTCGCAGCACACCATCCCCTTCTACCAGCGCCAGTCGCGCTTTGTGCTCAAGCAGTGCGGCGACCTGGACCCCGAGAACCTGGGCGAGTACCTGGCCATCGGCGGCTACCAGGCGGCCAAGGGCTGCTGGCAGGACCGCACGCCCGAGCAGGTCTGCAAGGAGATGCTGGAATCCGGGCTGCGCGGCCGCGGGGGCGGCGGCTTCCCCACGGGCAAGAAGTGGGAGCTGACCCGCGTGCAGAAGAGCGCCAAGAAGTACGTCATCTGCAACGGCGACGAGGGCGACCCCGGGGCCTTCATGGACCGCTCGGTGATGGAGGGCAACCCCCACAGCGTGATCGAGGGCCTGATGATTGCCGCGCGCGCCATCGGCGCGGATGAGGGCGTGGTCTATGTGCGCGCCGAGTACCCCCTGGCCGTGAAGCGGGTGCGCAAGGCCTGCGCCGATGCGCGCAAGGCCGGCATCCTGGGGCAGGATGTCTTCGGCACCGGGCGGGCCTTTGACGTGAACGTGATGGAGGGCGCGGGCGCCTTTGTCTGCGGCGAGGAGACGGCCCTGATGGCCTCGGTGGAGGGCGAGCGCGGCATGCCCTCGCCCAAGCCGCCCTTCCCGGCCCAGAGCGGGCTGTGGGAGAAGCCCACGGTGATCAACAACGTGGAGACCCTGGCCACCGTGCCGCTCATCATGTCCATGGGCGCGGCCGAGTTCCGCAAGATGGGCACGGCCACCTCGCCCGGCACCAAGACCTTCGCCCTCTCCGGGCACGTGCGCAACACCGGGCTCATCGAGGTGCCCTTCGGCCTCACCCTCAAGGAGGTGGTGCACGAGATCGGCGGCGGGGTCACCAACCGCAAGGGCAAGCTCGAGCCGCTGGGCTTCAAGGCCGTGCAGATCGGCGGGCCCTCGGGCGGCTGCCTCACCAAGGACCACCTGGACCTGCCGCTGGACTTCGACAGCCTGCGCAGCATCGGGGCCATGGTGGGCTCGGGCGGCCTGGTGGTGATGAACCAGGGCACCTGCATGGTGAGCATCGCCAAGTACTTCATGCGCTTCACCCAGAACGAGAGCTGCGGCAAGTGCGTGCTGTGTCGCGAGGGGACCAAGCAGATGCTGCACCTGCTGGAGGACATCACCGAGGGCCGCGCCACCCTGGAGACGCTGGACACCCTGCAGGAGCTGGCGCAGGCGGTGCAGCGCGGCTCGCTGTGCGGCCTGGGCAAGACCGCGCCCAACCCGGTGCTCTCCACGCTCAAGCATTTCAAGGGCGAGTACCTGGCGCATGTGGTGGACAAGCGCTGCCCCACCGGGGAGTGCAAGGCCCTGGCCCGCCCGGAGATCATCGCTGAGAAGTGCAAGGGCTGCACCGCTTGCGCGCGCAAGTGCCCGGTGGGAGCCATCACCGGGGAGGCCAAAAAGCCGCACGCCATCAGCCAGGAGCTGTGCATCAAGTGCGGCGCCTGCGCGGTGGCCTGCCAATTCAACGCTGTCGTGGGGGTCTAGGCCATGGAGAATGTGAGCACCGTCATCATCGATGGGCGGGAGATCCCCCTGGAGGGGGAGAAGAACCTGCTGGAGGTCATCCGCAAGGCGGGCATCGACATCCCCACCTTCTGCTACGTGTCCGAGCTCTCGGTCTACGGCGCCTGCCGCATGTGCACCGTGGACATCGAGGGCCGGGGCCTGCAGACCAGCTGCAGCACCCCGCCCGAGCCGGGCATGAAGGTGCGCACCAGCACCGAGCCGGTGCGCCAGATCCGCAAGGTGGCCCTGGAGCTGTTCCTGGCCAACCATGAGCGGGAATGCACCACCTGCTCCAAGAGCCTGGCCTGCAAGCTGCAGGACCTGAGCAAGAAGCTGGGCGTGGGCAAGGTGCGCTTCCGCTCGGTGCAGAAGTCGCAGCCCATCAACGAGTCGGTCTCCATCGTGCGCGAGCCCAACAAGTGCATCCTGTGCGGGGACTGCGTGCGCATGTGCGGCGAGGTGCAGGGCATCGGGGCCATCGATTTCGCCTTCCGCGGCCATGACGTGCGCGTGCAGCCGGCCTTCGGCAAGAGCCTGGACGAGGTCAGCTGCGTGTTCTGCGGGCAATGCGTGCGGGTCTGCCCCACCGGCGCCCTGTCCCCCAAGAGCGAGACCGAGGCGGTGTGGAAGGACCTGCACGACCCCAAGAAGGTGGTGGTGGCCCAGATCGCCCCGGCCGTGCGCGTGGCCCTGGGCGAGGCCTTCGGCTACCAGCCCGGCGAGGTGACCACCGGCCAGATCATCGCCGCGCTCAAGATGATGGGCTTCAGCAAGGTCTATGACACCTGCTACGCCGCCGACCTGACCATCATGGAGGAGGGCAACGAGTTCATCCAGCGCGCCACCACGGGCGGCGTGCTGCCCATGTTCACCAGCTGCTGCCCGGGCTGGATCAAGTACGTGGAGCAGCACCATCCGGACATCATCCCCCACCTCTCCACCTGCAAGTCGCCCCAGCAGATGTTCGGCGCGGTGGCCAAGGGGGTGGTGGCCCAGGAGATGGGCATCCAGCGCCAGGACATGGTGGTGGTCTCCATCATGCCCTGCACGGCCAAGAAGTTCGAGGCCAAGCGGCCCGAGTTCACGCAGGAGGGCATCGCGGAAGTGGACCACGTGATCACCACCCAGGAGCTGGTGGCCATGATCAACGAGCATGGCATCCAGTTCCGCAACCTCAAGCCCGAATCGCTGGACATGCCCCTGGGCTTCAAGACCGGTGCCGGCGTCATCTTCGGCAATTCCGGCGGGGTGATGGAGGCGGCCCTGCGCTACGTGGCCGAGAAGGTGGAGAACAAGGCCCTGGACAGCGTCGACTTCCACGAGGTGCGCGGCGACGCCGGCATCCGCGAGGCCGAGGTGCACCTGGCGGGCAAGACCTACAAGCTGGCGGTGGTGCATTCCCTGGGCAACGCCAAGAAGCTGCTGGAGCGGGTCAAGGCCGGCAAGAGCCAGTACCATTTCATCGAGGTGATGTCCTGCCCCGGGGGCTGCATCAATGGCGGGGGCCAGCCGGTCAGCGCCCGGCCCGAGGCGCGCCAGAAGCGCACCGCCGGGCTCTACGAGGCGGACAAGGCCCTGCAGCTGCACAAGTCCCAGGAGAACCCCTACATCCTGGAGCTCTACGCCAAGAGCCTGGGCGCGGTGGGCGGGCACAAGGCCCACAGCCTGCTGCACACGCGCTACAGCTCTCGCCGGCGCATCTTGGGCGAGGCCCTGGACCTCTCGGACGGGCCGGGGGCGGGCAAGGTGGAGGTGAAGGTGTGCATGGGCACCAGCTGCTACCTGAAGGGCAGCCAGGACCTGCTGCACCGCCTGGCCCGCTATGTGTCAGAGAACAAGCTGCAGGCTGAGGTGCTGCCCAAGGCCACCTTCTGCTTTGAGGCCTGCGACCAGGGCCCCACGGTGGAGATCGGCGACCAGGTGATCCACCGCTGCAGCCTGGACCAGGCCGTGGCGGCCCTGGAGACCGCCCTGGACGCCCGCCGCCGGAGCCAGGCCGCGGTCTGAAGGCCCGCCCAGGCGGGGATGGGGGGTGCGCCGTGCCGGTGCTGGAACCGAGAGCCGTGATCGACACCAACGAGGCCCGCTGCCGCGACTGCTACCGCTGCGTGCGGGTCTGCCCGGTGAAGGCCATCCGCGTGGTCCACGGCCAGGCCTCGGTGGACGCCCGGCGCTGCCTGGGCTGCGGCACCTGCGTGCGCGAGTGCCCGCAGGGGGCCAAGCGCTACCGCCGCGACCTGCCCAAGGCTGAGGCCCTGCTCAAGACCCGCAAGTTCGTGGCCGCCAGCCTGGCCCCGGCCTTTGCCGGGGCCTTCGAGCCCTGGGCCCTGCTGCGGCTGCCCGCGGCCCTGCGCCGCCTGGGCTTCCACTACGTGGCGGAGACCGCCGTGGGCGCCGCTTGGGTGGCCCAGGCCTCCGCCGGCCTGGCCCGCGAGCGCAAGGCCCCGCTCATCTGCACCGCCTGCCCGGCGGCGGTGGGCTACGTGGAGAAGTACCGGCCCGAGCTGGTTCCCCGCCTGCTGCCCCTGGTCTCGCCCATGATGGCCCACGCCCGGCATGTGAAGGCCCGCTTCGGCGCCGAGGCCGGCTTTGTGTTCATCGGCTCCTGCGTGGCCAAGAAGGCGGAGGCGGAGCGGCCGGAGCTGGCGGGCCTGGTGGACTGCGTGCTCACCTTCGAGGAGCTGGCGGACTGGCTGCGGGACCAGGGCATCGACCTGGGCCATTGCGAGGAGAGCGCCTTTGACGAGGTGCCCAGCGGCTCGGCCCGGCTCTTCCCGGTGGAGGGCGGCTCGCTGGCCACCGCCGGCCTGGCCAGCGGCCCGCAAGACCTGGGCGCGGCCGCCTTGAGCGGCTTTGAGGCCCTGCGCGATGGGCTGGGCATGGGCCAGGAAGGGGGCGTGCAGCTCATCGAGCCCCTGATGTGCAGCCATGGCTGCATCAACGGCCCCGGCATCCGCTCGGAAGAGAACATCTTTGACCGGCGGCTCCGCGTGCTGCGCTTCAGCCAGGCCCCCAAGAGCGGGCCGGAGGCCGCCGCCACCCGCGCCGACTTGAGCGCCCGCTACCAGGCCTGCCCCCCCAGCCCGGCCATGGCCTTCAGCGAGGAGCAGATACGCCAGGTGCTGGAGCAGACCGGCAAGGGCCGGCCGGAGAACCAGCTCAACTGCGGGGCCTGCGGCTACGCCAGCTGCCGCGACCAGGTGCTGGCGGTGCTGAGCGGTATGGCCGAGCGGGAGATGTGCATTCCCTACATGCGGCGCATGGCCGAGCAGCGCAGCAGCCTGATCATGGAGACCAGCCCCAACGGCATCGTCATCCTCGACAGGGACCTCTCCATCCTCAACGCCAACACCGCCTTCGAGAAGCTGGTGCACGCCAGCTCCCTGAGCGGGCAGCCCATCTCGCAGTATGTGGACCCCGACCCCTTTGAGCAGGTGGCCAGCGGCCAGGTGGCGCTCTACGACGCCCCCTGCCGCGACGAGGCCCGCGGCCTGAGCGCCCGCCTCATCGCCTACCCCCTGCCCAACGAGGACCGCCTGGCCGGCATCTTCGTGGCCCTGCCCGAGCCCGGCGAGGACGCCAGGCAGCTGCGCCGCCTGAAGGACGAGACAGTGCTGCAGGCCAGGGAGCTGCAGGAGCAGCAGGTGGAGATGGCCCGCCAGTTCGCCAACTACCTGGGGCAGCACACCGCCCGCGGCGAGCAGCTGGTGAAGAAGCTGATCAAGGCCGTGGAGAGCGAGGCCGGGCCCGCCGAGGGCTCGCTGGGCCGGCCATGAGCTACCAGCACATCAGCACCGAGGTGCTTCAGGAGCCCAAGCGGCCCGGCGACCCCTGCGGGGACGCCACCTGGGTGGGGCGCAGCGCCTATCACACCAGCCTGGTGCTGGCCGACGGCATCGGCAGCGGCATCCATGCCCACATCGCCGCCCAGATGAACACCGCGCGCCTGGCCGAGCTCTTGGGCGGCGGCACCTCGCTGCGCGACGCCTTCATGAGCCTGGTGGAGACCCTGAGCCGCTGGCGCGACCACAGCCAGCCCTTCGCCGCCTTCTCGCTGGCGCGGGTGCTCAATGACGGCACGGCCAGCGTGCTGGCCTATGAGATGCCGCCGCCCCTCTTCCTGGATGGCCGGGGGGCCAGCGCGCTGGATGCCGCGCCCCTGGTGGTGCCCGCCGGCCTGGCCTTTGAATACCACTTTCGCCTGCGCCCGGCCGAGGGCCTGCTGCTGGTGAGCGACGGCATCGTGCAGGCCGGCATGGGCGGCTGCCTGGAGCAGGGCTGGACCAGCGAGGCCCTGGAGGGCTTCCTCAACCACTGGCCGCGGCGGGGCCTGCCCTTCCATGTGCTGGCCCGCGATGTGATGCAGCAGGCGCGCGCCTATGACGGCGCCCTGCCTGGCGACGACAAGACCGTGCTCATCGCCCACGCCCGCAAGGGCAGCGTGGTGCGCGTGCTCACCGGGCCGCCCAGGGACCGCGGCCGGGATGCGGCCGTGGCCGAGGCCTTCATGGCGGCCGAGGACTGCAAGGTGATCTGCGGGGCCACCACCGCCGACATCGTCTCGCGCCAGGCTGGGCTGGCCCTGGAGATGGAGCAGGACCCCCGGGACTTCACCACCCCGCCCCGCAGCAGCCTGCGCGGCGTGGACCTGGTGACCGAGGGCGCGGTGACGCTGACCCAGGTGGCCAACCTGCTGGACGCGGACGTGGACCTGGCGGATGACCAGGGCGCCGCCGCCGAGCTGGCCGGGCTGCTGCGCCAGGCGGATTGCGTGGTCTTTACCCTGGGCCAGGCCATCAACCCGGCCAACGCCGACATCGCCTTCCGCAAGCAGGGCATCCTCTCCCGCTCGGTGGTGGTGCCGCTCATCGCCAGCAAGCTGGAGCGCATGGGCAAGCTGGTGACTGTGGAGAGAGTTTGAATAGATTTGCGCACTTCGCAGAGATGGGGTGGGGCCCGGCGGTCCTCGCAGCCGGGATACCCCAAGAGTGGGGCCCCTCCCGCTCTGCTGCGGTCGCCGAACCCCGCCCCATCCCTGCTGGGAATAGATTGGGATTGTTAGATTAAATTGCCCCGGGGGTAGGGACCATGGATCCTCAATTCCGAATCGAGCATGACGCGCTGGGGGAGATGGAGGTCCCGGCCGAGGCCTACTGGGGCATCCACACCGAGCGGGCGCGCCGGACCTTTGACCTGGCGGGCCGGCGCGTGGACCTGGCGCTCATCCATGCCCTGGCGCAGGTGAAGCAGGCCGCCTGCCAGGCCAATGCCGAGCTGGGCTTCTTGGATGCCCCCCGGGCCCAAGCCCTGGAGCAGGCCTGCCAAG
>CAYXCT010000035.1:0-13125 GCA_964463435.1 uncultured bacterium
GCCAGCTGGCATCGCTGAGCATGAGGCTGGTGAAGAGCAGCAGCAGCATCATGCTGCCAGTGCCCAGGATCATGTAGCCGCCCGAGCCCGAGGCCGCGCGCCACAGCCCAGTGTGGGCCCAGGCTTGCATCACCACGGGCCAGGGATGGGTCTGGGCGAAGGCCAGGGGCTTGGAGAGCGACACCAGCGAGGCGCCCAGGCACCACAGGCCAGAGAAGAGCAGCAGGGCCTTGAGCAGGCTCTTGAGCTGGGCCTGGTCCTCGATGGCGCTGCCCGCGTACCAGGCCAGCGCCACCAGCAGCCAGCGCCGCCAGGTGAAGAGGCTGTGGCCGGCGTTCTCTGAGCTGGCCGCGGCCAGCAGGGCCCAGGCTAAAAAGAGCAGGTAGGGGATGAAGACCAGCTTGGGGACCAGGGCCTGGCGGGCATTGCCGCGCGCAAAGGCCGCGGCCAGCCAGGCGGCCAGGCCCACGAAGATGACGTTCTGGGCGGCGATGGAGAGCAGGGTCACCGCGGCGAAGAGCCACAGGGAGGCGCGGGAGGCTTGGTCCAGGCCCTGCGTGAGGCGCTGCTTGGTCATCAATCCTCCTTGGTCACGGGTTTGCCGGCCAGCAGGGCCTTGAGGCCGGCCAGAGCGTCCTCCACTGCCAGGCCTGCCATGCAGGCGTGGCCCAGCGGGCAATCAGCGAGCTCACAGGGCGAGCAATCCGGCGGGGCAGCTTGCACCAAGCGGACGCGCTTGCCGCGCGGCGCCCACTGCCAGGCCTCATTGGTGCCGGACCACAGCACCAGCGTGGGGGTGCCCAAGCCGGCTGCCAGATGCGCCGGACCGCTGTCCAGCGAGACCAGCGCCCGGCAGCTTGAGAGCAGGGCCGCCAGGCCCGGCAGGCTGAGCCGGCCCGCGGCCACGGCCGGCTTGCGCCGGCAGCGCGAAGCCAGCGCCAGGGCCTGGCCTTCCTCGCCCGGGCCGCCCAGGATGACAGGGGCCAAGCCCGTGGGCAGGCTGTTGATGAGCCGGACCCAGCTCCCCTCGGGCCAGCGCTTGGCAGAGGTCCCGCAGGTGACCTGCAAGGCCAGGGGCCGCGGCTTGAGCTTGAGGCCCTTGGCCAGGGCCCGCGCCTCGGCCAAGCCCCGCGCCGGGATGCGAAGCTTGGGCAAGGGGGCAGCGGCCAGCAGGCTCGCGGCATCCAGCGGCCGCGAAGCCATGGGCCAGGGCAGGCCGGCCTGCAGCAGGGTGCCCAGGTTCTGAGCCTGCTCATGGGCGCCCTCGATGAATCGCGCCCGGGCATGCAGCAAAAAGCCGCCCGGGCCCAGCGCCTGCCCGGCGCGAAAAGGGATGCCCGAGAGGCCCAGGGCCAGCAAGTGCCTGGGCTCGCCGCGCAGCTCAAAGGCCGCGTCAAAGCCCTGCGCCTTCAGCAGGCGCCCCAGGCCGGCGATGGCGCCCCAGGGCCAGCCCTCGCGCCGCGGGCGGTGGAACCAGGGCGCATCAAAGCTCAGCACGCGGTGCGGGGCTGGCGAGAGGGCGGCCAGCTCCACGGCCCAGGGCCCGCAGACCAGGGTGAGCTCGGCCTTGGGCAGGGCCAGGCGCAGCGCCTGCAAAGCGGGCAGCGCATGCACCACATCGCCCAGATGGTCCAGCCTCAGCACCGCCACCTTGCGCAGGCTCCCCCAATCCAAGGCCGCGCCGCGCCGCGCCCAGGGGCCGGCCAAGGCGCTGCCGGCCAGGTCGATGCCGCGGGCCAGGGCCCGCTGGCCGGGCTTGCGGTAGGCCCGGTAGGGGCTCTGCGGCTGCGCGCGGTAGCTTGCGGCCGGGCGGGGACCCACGGCTAGGCGTGGTCCCTGAAGAAGGCCCGCACGGCTTTGATGACCTGCGCCTGCTGGGGCCGGGTCATCTCAGCGAAGATGGGCAGGCAGAGCACCTCCTGCGCCGCGGCCTGGGCCTGGGGCAGGCGCAGGCCATGAGTGGCGGGGAAGGCATGCTGCTGGTGCAGGGACAGGGGGTAGAAGACGCTGCTGGCCACGCCCTCGGCCTTGAGGAACTCCATCAGCTCATCGCGGCGGCCGCCTTGCACGCGCAGGGTGTACTGGTGCCACACGTGGTCCGGGCTGGCCAGGGGCAGCTCCAGCCCCGGGATGCCGGCCAGGCCCTTGGCATAGGCGGCGGCCAGGCCGCGGCGGCGCTTGACCCAGGCCTTGAGCCGGGGCAGCTTGGCGCGCAGCACGATGGCCTGCAGCTCATCCATGCGGCTGCAGTAGCCGATGCTGTCATGATAATAGCGGCGCTCGCTGCCGTGGTTGCGCAGGCTGCGGGCCAGCTTGGCCACCGCCTCATCCTGGGTCACCAGCATGCCGGCATCGCCGGCCGCGCCCAGGTTCTTGGTGGGGTAGAAGCTGAAGGCCCCCGCGTCCGCCAGCGCGCCGGCATGGCCCTGGGCATTGGAGGCCCCGAAGGCCTGGCAGGCGTCCTCCAAGATCCGCAGGCCGCGGCGCTTGGCCAGGGCCTTCAAGGGCCCCAGGTCGCAGGGCAGCCCGTAGAGGTGCACCGGGAGGATGGCCTTGGTGCGGTGGGTGACCTTGCGGCTGGCGTCCTTGGCGTCCAAGAGATAGGTGCCGGGCTCGATGTCAGCGAAGACCGGCTTGGCGCCCACCAGGGCGATGCATTCGGCGGTGGCGAAGAAGGTGAAGGGGGTGGTGATCACCTCATCGCCCGGGCCAATGCCCAGGCTGCGCAGGCCTATGGTCAGGGCATCGGTGCCTGAGTTGACGGCCACCGCGTGCTTGACGCCCAAGAAGGCCGCCACTTCCCTCTCCAAAGCCGCGCCATGGGGGCCCATCACAAAGGCGCCCTTGTCCAGGGCTTCCGCCCAATCCTTGAGGATGCGGGCGCGCAAGGGGCGGTTCTGGGCAGGGAGGTCCAAGAAGGGGACTGGCATGGGGGTGCTCCTTAGGATGCGCGGCTCAAGAGCCTTAGAGCAGGGGCTTGAGGAGCTGCAGGGCCGCCTTGCGGGCGGGCTCCAGGGGGATGCCATCCACGCCGCCCTGGGGGGAGCGCAGGGCGCGGTGGCGGGTGCCGAAGGGCGCCCAGCTCTTGAAATTCCAGGCCGGCTCAGGGTACAGGCCCAGCACCGGCACCTGGAAGGCCGAGGCGGCGTGCACGGCCGAGGTGTCGGGGCTGACCAGCATCTGGCTGGCCTTGATGCGGGCGCAGAAGCTGGCGAAGCTGGCCGGCGGCAGGCTGACCTGCCGGACAGCGGAAAGCCCCGCGCTGGCTTCGGCCTTGAGCGCCGCGTCCGCGGGCAGGTGCAGCCACAGCAGGCGCACCCGCGGCGAGGCAGCGAGCAGGCTGGCCGCCAGGCCGCGCCATTTCTCCGGCGCCCATAGGCGCGAAGGGTGCCCGGCCGAGAGGTTGAGCGCCACCACCAGGCCGCGCGGCCCAACGGCGCGGCGCAGGGCCAGCGCTTCGCGGGCCTCATCTTCCAAAGGCAGGGGGCAGGCTGGGCGCAGGTCTCGCTTTTTCCAAGCCAAGCCCAGGGCATCGGCCATGCAGCCCAGGCGCTCCAGCACATGGCTTTCCGCGCTGGCCGGCGCCTGCACCGTGGCATCAAAGGCGGCCCGGCTCTTGGCATTGGCAAAGGCCAGGGTGCAGCGGGCGCCCGAAAGGCGGGCGATGAGCGCCGAAGTGCTGGAGGCCGCGTCATTGATGTCCACCAGCAGGTCGTAGCGCCGGGCGCGCAGCCGGGCCAGGGTGAGCGGCGCGCTCCAGGGCCCCCACCACAGGACCTCATCCACGGGCGCCGCCGGGCCCAAGAGCGGGGCCGCCCGCGGCAGGGCCAGCAGGTCGATGCCAAGGCCCGGGCAGGCGCGCCGCGCCTGGCCCACCAGCCACAGCCCGGCCATCAGGTCGCCCAGCTTGCCCAGGCGCACAAAGAGCACGCGCCGCGCTTTGGCCAGCTCAGCGCTTGGCATACTGCTTGCGGTAGTAGGCCTTGAAGGCGCCGGCCTTGAGCGGCCTCCACCACTGGGGGTTGGCGCAGTACCAGGCCACGGTGCGGGCGATGCCGCTCTTGAAGTCCTCGCGCGGGGCAAAGCCCAGGGCCCTGAGCTTGCGGCCGTCGATGGCGTAGCGCCAGTCATGGCCAGGCCGGTCCTGCACATGCTCGATGCGCTCCTCGCCCAGGCCCAGGGCTTTGAGAACCGCGCGGGTCACGCTCAGGTTGTCCTTCTCCTGGCGGCCGTCGATGTTGTAGACCTCGCCGGGCGCCCCCTTCCGCAGGGCCAGGTCGATGGCCCGGGCATGGTCCTCCACGTAGATCCAGTCGCGCCGGTTGCTGCCGTCGCCGTACACCGGCACCTGCTTGCCCTCCAGCAGGTTGGTGATGAAGAGCGGGATGAGCTTCTCGGGGTACTGGTTGGGCCCGTAGTTGTTGCTGCAGCGGGTCACCACCACCGGCAGGCCGAAGGTCGCGTGGTAGGAGAGGGCCAGCAGGTCGCTGGCGGCCTTGCTGGCCGAATAGGGCGAGCTGGGGCTCAGGCGGTCCCCTTCCCTGAAGAAGCCGCTCTTGCGGCTGCCATAGACCTCGTCGGTGCTGACGTGCACGAAGCGCGCGACCTTGGCCCTGCGCGCCGCCTCCAGCAGGCAGTGGGTGCCCAGCACATTGGTGCGCAAGAAGGCCTCGGGCCCGCCAATGCTGCGGTCCACGTGGGTCTCGGCCGCCAGATGCACCACGGCCTGCAGATCCTTGAAGAGCGGCGCCATGCGGCCGGCATCGGCGATGTCGGCCTTGACGAAGCGCAGCCGGCCCCGGATGTCGGCCAGGTTGGCCAGGTTGCCGGCATAGGTCAGCTTGTCCACCACCGTGACCTTGGCGCCCGGATGGGCCTTGAGCGCCAGGCGCGCGTAGTGGCTGCCGATGAAGCCTGCCCCGCCGGTGATGAGGATGCTCTTGAGGCGCATGTGGCTCCCTTCCCGCCTAATTGCGCAGGGTCTCCCAGTTGAAGTCGAAGAAGGGCTGCTCCGAAGCCTCGCGCAGCTCGTCCACCGGGCCCTTGGCGCCCTGCCCCCGGTAGAGCTGGTCCGGGAAGTTGACCACAAAGGCGCGGCTGGGCCCCACGTTCTTGTAGGCGTGCCAGACGCCGGAGGGCACGATCACCGCGCGCCGATTGTGCTCGCCGGCGTAGAGCTGCTGCAGGCGGCCAAAGCTGGGCGAGCTGGCGCGGGCGTCAAAGAGCGCCAGGCGGTAGGTGCCGTCCATGAAGAGGAAGCAGTCGCGCTGCCCGCCCACGCGGTCGAAGCAGCAGCCCTCAGGGCCCTGGGCCGAGAAGCTGTACTGGCCCTCCAGGCCCGGGTGCACATGGAAGCCGCGCACGAAGCCGGGGTGGGTCCAGCTCATGTAGGCCATGGCCGGCTCGAAGCCGGCGGCCTTGAGACGGGGCGCATCGCTGCGCCACAGCTCCACCAGCTGGCCGCGGTCATCCTCATGCAGGGCCAGGTCCCAAGATTCCACGCCCGCGATGGGCCCCGGCGTCACCGGCATCCTCTCCATGCAGCCTCCCGCGCGTCAGGGCCTGCCAATGCCCTGGTAAGTGAAGCCCAGGGCCCTCAGCTTGGCCCCTTCGTAGATGTTGCGGCCGTCCAGAAGCACCGGATGGCGCATCAGGCGCTTGAGCCGCGCCAGATCCAGCTCCTTGAACTCGTTCCACTCGGTGAGCACCACCAGCGCGTCGGCGCCGCGGGCCGCCTCGTAGGCGCTGGGCGCCAGCTTGAGGCCGGGCAGGCGGCGCGCCGCCTCGGCGCCGGCCTGCGGGTCATAGGCCCGCACCCGCGCGCCCAGGCGCTTGAGCCCCTCCACCACCTCCAGGCTGACCGCCTCGCGCATGTCATCGGTGTTGGCCTTGAAGGCCAGCCCCAGCACGCCCACCACCTTGCCCTCCAGCGGACCCACCAGGCGCTTGAGGCGGCCCAGCACGCCCTTCTTCTGCCGCTCATTCACCGCGATGACCGCCTTCAGCATCTGGAAGTCGTAGCCCTCCTTCTCCGCGATGTGGGTGAGGGCCAGCACGTCCTTGGGAAAGCAGCTGCCGCCATAGCCCACCCCGGCATCCAAAAAGGGCCGGCCGATGCGCTTGTCCATGCCCATGCCCTCGGCCACCTTGGCCACGTCCGCGCCCACCAGGTCGCAGAGGTTGGCGATCTCGTTGATGAAGCTGATCTTGGCAGCCAAAAAGCTGTTGCTGGCGTACTTGATCATCTCGGCTGAGCGCACGTCGGTGACCAGCACGCGGGCGTTCAGGGGCTTGAAGAGCTCGGCCACCTTGCGGGCCGCGGCCTCGCGGCGCGAACCCACCACCACCCGGTCCGGGTTCTGGAAATCATGCAGGGCCGAGCCCTCGCGCAGGAACTCGGGGCAGCTCACCACGTCCACCTTGTGGCGGGCCTTGCGCCGCTCGAACTCCTCCTGCACCAGGCTCTCCACCAGGTCGCCCATGCCCACCGGCACCGTGCTCTTGTCCACCACGATCACGTCATGGCTGGCCACCTTGCCGATGCCGCGCGCCACCTCCTTCACATAGTCCAGGTTGGCCTCGCCGTTGGCCGCCGAGGGCGTGCCCACCGCGATGAAGACCATGTCGGCCCCGCGCACGCCGTCCGCCAGGCGGGTGGTGAAGCCCAGGCGCCGCTCCTTGAGGTTGCGCTTGACCACCTCCTCCAGCCCCGGCTCATAGATGGGCATGCGCCCCTTCTTGAGGGCCGCCACCTTCTTGGCATCGATGTCCACGCACACCACCTGGTTGCCCAGGTCGGCAAAGCAGGCCCCGGTCACCAGGCCCACATAACCTGTCCCCGCCACGCACAAGCGCACTGAAGCCTCCTCAACGAAAAATCAGGAATCTCACGCAAAATCTAACACAGCGCCCTGCCCGCGGCAAGGCAACATCCCGGCCGCTCAGTTGAAGTTGAGGGCCTGGGCCGAGCCGGGCGAGCCCACCTTCATGTTGGGGAAGGCCTTCAGGTTGATGCCGCCCGTGAACTCCATGCTGCCGTCCGGCCGCTGGTGGATGGTGGCCTGCAGGTCCCAGCAGTGCAGGTCGCGGTAGATGCTCAGGCTCTGGTCATCGATGTGCTTGTTGGTGAGGTCCACCGACTCGTTGATGCCAAAGCGCCAGTGCTCGGTCATGCGGAAGGAGGTGCCCAGGTTGAGGCGCATGATGTCGGCGGTCATCATCTGCGAGGGCGCCCAGGTGGTGATGGCCGGGGCCTCGGGGTCGCTGCGGGCCATGTAGGCCAGGCGCTGGTTGACCCAGCTCATGCCCAGCGACCACTGCCAGGCGCCGGCGGGGTCGGCCTTGTTGAGGCTGCCGGTCCACTGCTGCAGCTCGCCGGTGCCCGCGTCATACAGCGCGTTGAGTCCGGCCTTGGCCCCGGCGCCCTTGGGCGTCCAGCGCGCATCCAGGGTGAGCGGCGCCAGGCGGAAGAGGTCATAGGGCTCGTCATAAGGCAAAAGGTCGTAGCGGCTGGAGAGCGAGAAGCTGAAGCCCAGGCGGCCGTCGAAATCGACGCGGCCGCTCAGGTCGTGCTGGGTGAGCCCTGACCAGGGCAGGGGCTGGCTGTGCAGCAGCTGGCGGGTGAGGTCCCAGCCCAGGGTGGAGTTGCACCAGCGGTTCCAGCGGGTCTGCAGGCTGTCGCGGGTGGCAAAGCCGGCGGTCAGGTCCCCGCTGTCCGGGGACAGCTCCTGCAGGGTCCAGCCGGCCTGCGGATTGAAGCCCATGCTCAGGCTGTTGCCCCGCCACAGCGGCTGGGTGTAAGAGAAGCCGGGCGAAACCTGGATGGTGTCATGCCAGCCGGTCTGGGCCTGGCTGGTGTAGGTGAGGGTGCTGGCCGTGGCCGTGACCCCGCCCGCGGTCACGGTGATGGCCTGGCCGGTGGCGGTCCACACCGAGGCCGTGGCCGTGTCCGGGCTCACGCCCACGTAATCATGCTGCAAGCCCAGGGTGAGGCTGCGGGTGAGCCGGCTTCCCGTGAAGAGGGGCCGGTCATAGACCTGCAGCGTGGCGCTGGGCAGGTTGCAGGCCGAGACATAGGCCTGGCCTGAATCCGGGTCGGTGGTGATGGTCTGGCTGGCCTGCAGGTCCCAGGCATAGCCCTTCTGCGCCGAGCGCAGGTCCAGCCAGCTGCTATGCTGGTAGCTGTCCACGCTGGACTGGCCATATTGCTGATTGAAGGTGCTGGAGGAGACGGCCTCATAGTTGCCGTTCAGGGTGTAGCCCTTGCCCAGGTTCTGCTGATGGTCGACCTTGGCGTCCCAGTTCTCCGCGCCCGTGCCCGGGTTGCGCGAATAGTAGCCGCCCAGCTGGCCATTGCCCTGGTCGAAGCGGTAGTAATGGGTGAGCCCCTCGCCGGTGCCGGTCTTCTCCATCCAGTCGAACTGCACCGAGCCGTACTCGCGGGGCGAGAGCCAGTAGTTGTAGGTGGTGCGCACCAGCATGCCGTTGGTGGCGTCATAGCCCGGCATGATGATGATGGGCGGCCGGGGGTCGCGCAGGTTGCGGCTGAAGTAGGGGAAATAGAAGACCGGCACCACGCCCACATAGGCGATGGCGCCGTAGGCCGCCACCCACTCGCCCACGATCAGGTGGATCTCGCGCGCCACGATGCGGTAGTGGGGGTTGGCGCGGCCACAGGTGGTGAAGGCCGCCAGGGTCAGGTCGATGTCCTTTTCGCTGGTCTTGTCCACATGCTGGCCGCTGGCCACCCAGGGCCCCTGGCCATAGAGGATGCCCTCGGCCGTGCCCAGCTTGGTCTTCATGTTCACCCGCACCCGGCGGGCATGCACCACCTGGCTGCCCTCGCGCCAGACCACATTGCCCTCAGCCTCCACCCAATGGTCATCCAAGCCGATGTGAATGGTGTCGGCGAAGAGCTCGGTCTCGCCCTGGCGCACGGCCACATTCCCCTCGCCTTCCACGAAATGCCCATCCTGGGTGTATTCCAGCCGGTCGCCGCGCACAGCCACCACCCGGGTGTCGCTCAGTGAGTCAGCCGTGGGGCTCAAGGCCGTGGCGGTCGGGCTCAAGGCCGAGGCAGTGCCGCTCAAGGCCGCGGCAGTGCCGACAGGCGCCGCCGAAGCCATAGGCGAAGGCGAGGGCTCTGCGCTGAGGGACGGGCTGCTGAAGAGCGCCAGGAAGATGAGGGCCAAAAACGGCATGCGGCTCCAGGGTAAGAATGCCTTCCTTTTTACCATAATCCCGGGCTTGGCGAAACCCCAGCGCCTGCAAAAAGGCCCTGAAAAAGGCCAAAAACAAAGAGCCCCTCCTTTGCGGGAGGGGCTCTTTGAGAAGGGCTTGTCGCCGGGCTAGATGATGGTCTCGCCCGAGGCGGCATCAAAAAGGTGGCACTTGTTCATGTCGAAGACCAGCTCGATGTCCTGGTTCACCTCGACCTGCTCGTGGGTGTCCACCTTGGCGATGAAGGGCGACTTGCCCGTGGTCAGGTAGAGGAAGGCCTCGCTGCCCATGGGCTCCACCACCTCCACCGTGGCGGTGATGGTGTTGTCCGGGCTGGCGTTGCTGGCATAGACCTTGTCGTAGATGTCCTCAGGCCGGATGCCCAGCACGATGGGGCCGCCCACCAGGCTCTCCACCCCGGAGGCCATCTCATCGGGGATGCGGACCTGGAAGTTCTCCTCGTTGAAGAAGATGCCGTTGCCCTTCTTGATCAGCTCCCCTTCCATGAAGTTCATGCTGGGGCTGCCGATGAAGCCGGCCACGAACTTGTTCTTGGGCTTGTCATACAGGTTCAGCGGGTTGGCCACCTGCTGCACCAGGCCATCCTTCATCACCACGATGCGGTCGCCCATGGTCATGGCCTCGACCTGGTCATGGGTCACGTAGATCATGGTCGCCTGCAGGCGGGTGTGCAGCTTGCTGATCTCGGCGCGCATCTGCACGCGCATCTTGGCGTCCAGGTTGGAGAGGGGCTCGTCGAAGAGGAAGACCTTGGGCTTGCGCACGATGGCGCGGCCCACGGCCACGCGCTGGCGCTGGCCGCCGGAGAGCTCCTTGGGCTTGCGGTGCAGCAGGTCCTGGATGCCCAGGATCTCAGCCGCCTCCAGCACGCGCTGCTTGATCTCCTCCTTGGGGTACTTGCGCAGCTTGAGGCCGAAGGCCATGTTCTCATAGGCCGTCATGTGCGGGTAGAGGGCGTAGTTCTGGAACACCATGGCGATGTCGCGGTCCTTGGGCGGGATGTCATTGACCATCACATCGTCGATCCAGATCTCGCCGGAGGTCATCTCCTCCAAGCCGGCGATCATGCGCAAAGTGGTGGACTTGCCGCAGCCCGAGGGGCCGACCAGCACGAGGAATTCCTTCTCCTCGCAGGTGATGTTGACCTTGTTGACAGCGACCGCGCCGCCGGGAAAGACCTTCATGACGTCTTTGAGCACTACTTTGGCCATGGCCAGGCTCCGAATAGGGAACGTTTTTCAGCCCACTTCTTCCTGGGCCTGCGCCTCAGGACAGATTGAGCTGAACGGAGCGATGATAGCAAAGGGTTTCACCATGGTCAACAGAGATTGCGCGCCTCAAAACCAAGCATCAGCCCTTTTGAACGCCGTGACCCTGGCCCGCCAGCACCTCGCCCACGCTGTAGAGCGAGCCTGCCACCACCAAGGTGTCGCCAGGCCCGGCCCAGCAGCGCGCGGCCTTGAGCGCGGCCTTGAGGCTGGGATGCGCGCTGGCAGGCACCTGGGCCTGACGGGCCAAGGCCAGCAGATGCCCGGCCTTGAGGGCCCGCGCGTTGCGGGGGGCGCTGAAGAAGCAGCGCCCAGCCTGGGGCAACAGCGGCGCCATGATGCCGCGCCAGTCCTTGTCCTTGAGCACGCCCATCACCAGGCCCAGCTGGCCCTGCCGAAGCTTGGGCAGGGCCGCGGCCAGGGCCAGGGCCCCGGCCGGGTTGTGGGCCCCGTCCACCAGCAGGCGCGGCCGGCGGCCGAGCAGCTGCAGGCGGCCGGGCCAGCGCGTGGCCGTGATGCCGCGGGAGAGCGCGGGCTCGCTGATGGCAAAACCGCGCCGGCGCAGGCTCTCCACCCCGGCCAGCGCGCAGGCCAGGTTGGCCACCTGGTGAGGGCCCAACAGCGGCAGGCAAAGGCGGCGCCGCTTCCCCAGCACCTCTATGTCCATGCGCTGGCTGGGCCTGGGCCGCCAGGCCAGCGAGGCAGAATGCAGCCTGAAGCCCCGGCCCAACGCCAGGCTGACCAGGCGGGCCTTGGGGCTGCGCCGCTGAGCCGCGCGCCATTCGCGGGCGATGACTTTCATGGCCCGGGGCGAGGCAGCGCTCACCAGGTCCGCGCCCGGCTTGGCGATGCCGGCCTTCTCCCAGGCGATGCGCTCCACGGTCTTGCCCAGCACCTGGGTGTGCTCCAGGTCGATGTTGGTGATGAGGGTGAGCAGGGGGGCGTCAAAGAGGTTGGTGGCGTCGTAGCGGCCGCCCAAGCCGGTCTCCAGCACCACCACCTGGGCCTTTTTGCGGGCGAAGAAGAGCAGGCCCAGGGCCGTGGTGGCCTCAAAGAAGGTGGGCGGCTCGCCCGCGGCCTGCATGGCCTTGACCGCCGGCCACAAGAGCTCGGCGCAGACTTCCATGTCCCTGGCCGAGATGGGCCTCCCCTGGAAGAGGAAGCGCTCGCGCAAATCCACCAAGTGGGGCGAGGTATAGAGCCCGGTCCGGTAGCCCGCGCTGCGCAGCACCGAATCCAGCAGGGCGCAGACCGATCCCTTGCCGTTGGTGCCCGCCACGTGGATGACCTGGAGCCCCTGCTGGGGGTCGCCCAGCAGGCGGAGCAGCTCGCGGATGCGCTCCAAACCGGGCTTGATGCCGAATTTCTCCAAAGTCCTGAGCCTGCGGATGGTCTTGAGCGAGATGGCGTCGGGCATCTAGAACTTGAGCCTCTTGAAGAGCGGGGCGGGCATGTGGATGACCGCCAGCATGATGGGCTTCCAAAAGCCCGGCAAATAGGCCGTGCCCTTGCGCTTGTCCATGGCCTTGACCACCCCGCGCCCCACTTTGCGGGCGCTGGCGAAGAGCAGGCCCTTCTTGAGATGGCTGGTCATGGGGCTGTCCACGAAGCCGGGCTTGAGGGTCACCACCGCCACCCCGCTCTTGAAGAGACGCGCGCGCTGGCCGCTGGCCCAGGCGCTGACCCCGGCCTTGGCCGCGCCATAGGTGGCATTGCTGGCCCGGCCGCGGTCGCCGGCCACGCTGCTGATGATGCCCAGCACGCCGGACCGCTGGGTTTCGAAGAAGGCGGCCAGCGGGGTGCCCACCGAGACCACGGAATTGAAGTTCACCTGCAGGGTGGCCAGGGCATAGGCCGCGTCGCGCCGGCAGCGCTCCTCATCCGGCAGCACGCCGTGGGCGATGAGCGCGGCATCCAGCCCGCCCAGGGCCTTGGCGGCCTTGGCCGGCAGGCTGGCATGGGCCTTGGCATCCTCGGCCGCGCAGGCCAGGGCCTCTGCCTTGGCGGCGCCGCGCGCCTTCAGGTCCGCGGCCAGGGCCGAGAGCTTCTTCTTGTCGCGGGCGACGAGGAAGAGGCTCTCCCCGCGCTCAGCCCAGGCCCGGGCGGCCTCAGTGGCGATGGCGCTGGTGGCGCCGAAGATGAGGATGCGCATCATGACTCCTTGGCTGCGCCCATCACCCGGCGCCAGAAGCCGGAGCTGAGCTTGGGGTCCACAAAGCTGGCGAACCTGCGCCATTGGGGGAAGAAGGCCTTGAAGCTCTCGCCGCTCATGCGCGCGTCCTTGCCGGGGTACACGCAGCCGCCGGCATCGCGCACCAGGGCATCCAGGCGCTGGCAGAGGTCCAGCACCGGCTGGCCGCTCATGGGAAAGTCCAGGGCCAGGGTGATGCCGCGCAGGCGCATGAACGAGAGCAGGCCCTGGGCCGGCATGGCGCCGCTGGTCTTCATCACCGAGACCGGGGAGCCCTGGCCGGAGCTGGCGGCGGCCTCCAAGATGCGGCGGATGCTCTCCCGCGCGCCCTCCATGGGCACCAGGCACTGCCATTGGATGAAGCCGCGCTTCCCGTAGCCGCGGTTCCAGTCCAGGATGGCGTCCAGGGGATAGAAGAAGGGCTCG
>CAYXCT010000035.1:13135-14396 GCA_964463435.1 uncultured bacterium
CCAGCTGCTTGGCATAGTAGAACGCATTGAAGGCGCGGATGCTGAGCGGGTTGAGCGCGAAGGAGGGCAGGTCCGCGGGGAAGCGCAGCTTGGGCTCTGGCGAGGCCTGCAAGGGGCCGCCTTGTGCCCAGCGGCCCCGGTTGAAGAGGCCCCGGCCCAGGCCGCGGCCGCGGGCGGTCATGTCCACCCAGCTCACGATGAAGGGCCAATCCGCCTCGCTGGCCTCGGAGAGCTCGAAGAACTCGCCGAGGTCGCGGGTCTTGATGTTCTCGCTGGCCATGGCGCTGGTGGCGATGGGCATCAGCGGGAACTCGGCCCAGGTGATGAGGCCGGTGAGGCCCATGCCGCCGATGGTGGCGTGGAAGAGGGCGGCGTTCTGGGCGCGCGAGCAGACGCGGCGCCGGCCGTCGCTGGTCAGGAGCTCGAAGCGCCGCACATGGGCGCCGAAGCTGCCGCTCAAATGGTGGTTCTTGCCGTGCACGTCGTTGGCGATGGCCCCGCCCACGGTGACGAACTTGGTGCCCGGCGTGGTGGGCAGGAACCAGCCCTTGGGCACGAAGACGCGCAGGATCTCCTCAAAGCTGGCCCCGGCCTCGCAGCAGAGCAGGCCGCTCTCCTCATCAAAGGAGATGAAGCGGTCCAGGCCCCGGGCATCCAGCAGGGTGCCGCCCGGATTCAGGCAGCTGTCGCCATAGTTGCGCCCCAGGCCGCGCGGCAGCAAGCTGCCCAGCAAGCCCCTCAGGCGCGGGATCTCATGGGCCCAGGATAGGCGCAGGGCCTTCTGCTCCCCTTCCCCCACGCGCGGGTAGCGTCCCCAAGATTGGTATTCAGTCATGCGGGCCTCAGCAATGGGATTCAGTAGCTGCCGCGACGCTGGCCCATCAGCGCGGCCACGCTGCGGCGGCTGAGGAGGCGGGTGGCGAAGGCCAGGGCCTGGTTCTGCCAGCCGCTGATCACCGTGGGCTTGCTGCGGCGCTTGATGGCCTTGAGCGCGCAGGCCGCCACCTGCTCGGGGCTCTGGGTGAGCAGGCGCGGCAGGGGCTTGGCCTGGCCGAAGGAGATGCTGTGGAAGCGGGTGTCCGTGATGCCGGGGTGCACCGCCGCCACATGGATGCCGCGGCCGCGGTTGGCCGCCCACAGCGCCTCGCTGAAGCTGGTGACATAGGCCTTGCTGGCCGCGTACACCGCGCCCTGGGCAAAGGGCAGAAAGGCCAGGTTGCTGCTGATGTTGATCAGGCAGGCGCCGGGCTGGGCCTGGGCC
>CAYXCT010000036.1:0-13740 GCA_964463435.1 uncultured bacterium
GAGCCCGGCCTTGCTCTCCTCAGGGCTCAGCTTGTCCTTCTCCACATAGCCCGGCTGGCCCTTGCCCAGCCAGCGCTCAAAGGCGTCGTCGATGCCCGTGGCATGGCCCTTGCGGATGAGCACGGCGGCAAAATGCGGGCGGCCCACCTGGCCGCCCTGGCTCTCGGCCCGCACCTCCTCCCAGGAGATGTCGAGGCCCGCGGCCCTGAGCTGGCTCGCGATGCGCGGATTGCGCTCCGCCCTGGCCCTCTGCAAGAAGGCCAGGCGCTCACAGAGCCCGGGATGATGGATGTCCACGCCCAGGCCCACCATGTGCAGGGTGCCGGGCTCGAAATCCGCCGAGATCTCCACCCCCGGGATGATGCGCAGGCCCTCGCGCGCGCCGGCCTCCTGCATGGCCTCCACGCCCTCCACGGTGTCATGGTCGGTGAGCGCCAAGCCAGCCAGGCCAGCCTGCCGGGCCATGACCGCCAGCTGAGCCGGGGTGAACAGGCCATCGGAGAAGGTGGAATGCACGTGAAGGTCGAAGCGGGGCATGAGGATCCTGGTCAAAGGGTGAGGCCGGCTAAAGGCTCCTGGCCAGCACGGCCACCCGCACGCTGCCGGCGCCGGCCTCCAGCAGGGCCCGGCTGCAGGCGTCCGCGGTGGCGCCGGTGGTGAGGATGTCGTCCACCAGCAGCAGGCGGGCCCCGCGCAGGGGCTCTGGCAGGCGGGCGGCAAAGGCCAGGCCGGGCGCGCTGAGGCGGGCCTTGCGCGAGAGGCGGCTCTGGCGCCGGCCGGCGCGGCGGCGGATGAGGAGACCGGGCTGGCAGTCCAGGCCCAGGCCCTGGGCCAGGGAGCGGGCCAGGTCCAGCGCCGGGTCGTAGCCCCTGAGGGCCAGGCGGGCGCGGCCGCAGGGCACCGGGACCACGGCCTGGGCCTGCAAGGGCCAGCGGGCGTCCTGGCAGGCCGCCAGCAGCCGGCGGCCCAGGGCGCGGCGCAGGCTGCGGTGGCCCTGGAACTTGTAGGCCTTGATGAGGTCCCGCCAGGGCCCGCGGTAGGGCGCGCCCGCCACCACGGCGCTGAAGGCGGGGCCCAATCGTCGGCAATCTTTGCAGGCCTGGCCCAGCCGCAAGGGCAGGCCGCAGCGCGGGCAGGGGCGGCCCGCCAGCGCGGGCAGGGCCGATTCACAGGCCTGGCACAGCGGCCCTCGCAGGGCATCATCCACGCGCGCCCGGCAGAGCCGGCAGCGGCAATGGAAGAGGGCCGTGAGCAGGCGGCCCCAGGCGCTCATCCCCTGCCCCAGAGCTCCATGAACTCTGAGGCCTGGGCCTCCAGCAGCCGCTCAGGCTTGAAGAGGAACTTGACCGCCGGGTCGGGGATGCGCTCCAGCTCGCCGGTGGCCGGCACGTAGGTGAGCGTGCGCAGCACCACGCCCTGGTCGTCCGATTCGCTGTACATCCAGGCATCGCCCTTGCCGGGGATGAATTGGGCCACCTTGTGATAGCGCATGCTGCCCCCTTGTCAAACGGCTGCCAGGCGCCGGCGGATCTCTGCCGCCAGGCCGGCCAGCGGAAGGCTCTCCTGCTGCTGGCTCTGCATGTCCTTGAGGCCGGCCGCGCCCTGGGCGACCTCTGCCTCGCCCAGCACCAGCGCGAAGCGGGCGCCGCTGGCCGCGGCCTGCTTGAACTGCGACTTCATGCTTCGGCCGGCCTGCAGGTCCATCTGCGCGCGCAGGCCCTCAGCGCGCAGGGCCTCCAGCTGGCGGAAGCCCTCGCTCCAAGCCGCTTCGCCCAGGGCCGCCACGAACACCTCCACCGCCGGCCGGCGGGCCGGGTCCACGCCCTGGGCCTCCAGCAGGCTCAAGAGGCGCTCCAGCCCCACGGCGAAGCCCACCGCCGGCCGGTCATGGCCGCCAAACTCGCCCACCAGCCGGTCATAGCGACCGCCGCCGGCCACCGCGTTCTGCGCGCCCAGGGCCTGGGCCTGGATCTCGAAGACGGTGCGCGTGTAGTAGTCCAGCCCGCGCACCAGGCGGGCGTTGAGCTCAAAGGGGATGGAGAGCTCAGTGAGCAGGCGGTTGACCGCCGCGAAATGGGCCGAGCACTCGGTGCAGAGGAAGTTCCAGGTCTTGGGGGCCTTGGCCGTGGCCTCCACATCCTGCGGCAGCTTGCTGTCCAGCACCCGCAGGGGGTTCTGGGCCAGGCGCTGGCGGCTCTCCTCCGAGAGCTGGCCCTCCAAGCCGCGCAGGTGCTCCACCAGGCGCGCGGTGTAGGCGGGCCGGCACTCCCCGCAGCCCACGCTGTTGAGCGAGACGGAGAGCCCGCTCAAGCCCGCGCTCTTGAGGAAGCGGTGCAGCAGGGCCACGGCCTCAGCGTCCGCCGCGGGCTGGGCGAAGCCGATGGCCTCGGCGCCGGCCTGGTGGAACTGGCGGAAGCGGCCGGCCTGGGGGCGCTCATAGCGGAACATGGGGCCCAGGTAGAAGAGCTTGGCGGCGCCGGATTCGCCCTGGCCCAGGCTGTGCTCGTTGTAGCTGCGCACCACCGAGGCCGTGCCCTCGGGCCGCAGGGTGAGGCTGCGCCCCCCGCGGTCGATGAAGGTGTGCATCTCCTTGCCTACGATGTCGGTCCCCTCGCCCACGGCGCGACGGAAGAGCTCGGTGTGCTCGAAGATGGGGGTGCGGATCTCCTGGTAGCCGTAGGCGGCGAAGGCCTCGCGGGCCAGCGCCTCCACCGCCTGCCAGCGCGGGCTCTCGGCGGGCAGGATGTCGCGCGTGCCGCGCACGGTCTGGATGCTCTCTCTCATCTCACTGCACCTGGATGAAATCCCCGCCCTTGACCTCCAGGATGGGGAGCTTCTTGACGGCGTCAAGGCTGGTGTCGAAGCTGGTCTCCCCGCTCACGCCCGGGAAGCCGCGGGTGGCGGCCAGCGCGTCGCGCAGGTCCTCGCGGGTGGCGGCCCCATGGCGCAGGCACTGAAGCATGATGCTGGCCGCGTCATAAGCCTGGGCGGCCATCTCGCCGGGCCGGGCCGCGTAGCGGTCCTGGTAGGCCTTGACGAAGCGCTGCACCTCGGGCCGCGCGCTGCCGGCGAAGAAGGCGGTGGTGAAGCAGGCGCCCTCCAGGCTCTCGGCCTCGCGCAGCAGCTCGGTGGAATGCCAGGTGTCGGCGCCCAAGAGGGGCAGCTTGAGCTCGTAGAACTCCAGGTTGGGGGCTATCTGCACCACCTCGCCGGGGTCGCGGGCCGGCAGGTAGATGGCCTGCAGGCCGTAGGTGTTGCTGGGCAGGGGGCGCAGCTTGTTGAAGTTGAACCCGGCGGTGGCCACGATGCTGCCGCTCAAGGCATCGATGACCTGGGCCGAGACCCCAAAGGACTGGTATTTGCCCGCCGCCTCCACCGCCTTCTGGGCCTTGGCCGCGGCGGCCCCGCCCTGGGCCAGCCCGGCCTTGAGCGCATCCCAGTCCGGCGGCACCTCGGCCACGCTGCCGGCCAGCACCAGCCGGGCCCCCAGGCCGCGGCCCACCTCGGCCGCGCCGGCGGGGTTGAGGGCCTCGGGCGCCAGGCGCCGCGCGGCCATGTAATCAAAGGCCGCGCCAGGGCCCTTCAGCTCGAGCCCCTGGTCGGAGAGCGAGCCCAAGGTGCGCCAGAAGCGGTCCGAGAGGGCGCGGCCGGCCTTGAAGGAGGCGGCGGCGCTGTCGCAGGCGAAGTCGATGACCGCCAGCCGCAGGGCCGGGGTGGGCTCGGGGGTGGGCACGCCCTTGGGCGCGGACGCCGCGGACGACGGCTCGGGGCCCTGGATGGCGCGCAGCGCGGACAGGATGCTCTCGGCCAGGCTGCTGCAGGCCTTTTCCACGCCGGCCTGCTGCTCCTTGCGCCCCTCCACCTCGGCATCCTTGGCCACATTGGGGTCAACGCCGCCCAAGGCCAGCATGGCATCCTTGAAGTCCAGCGCCCCGGCGGTGTAGCTGACCGAGGCGGCCACCGTGCCGCCCAGGTCATCCACCCGGCGCACAAAGGCCTGGGCCAGGGTGCGTCCGTAGGCGGTGTCGGGATACAGCACGCCCAGGCGCTGCAGGCGCAGCTGCAGCAGGGCGTGGTCGGCCATCTCGCGGGCCCCCTTCTCAGGGGTGATGGCGTTGCGGAAGAAGAAGGGGTCGCCCTGGCCCAGCCCGGCGCGGGGCGCGCTGGGGCTCATCACCGGCACGCGGGCGCGGGCGGTGGCGGAGATCGCGCCCTCGCAGGGGTCACTGAAGAGCGGGCCCAAGATGCCGATCACCTGCTCCTGCTCCACCAGGCGGCGGGCAGCCTCGCCCGCGGCCTGGCTGCTGGCGCCCTCGTCCACCTGCACAAAGGAGTAGCGCTCGGCCTCGGCCAGCCCGGTGTTGGCCTCATCAAAGGCCAGCTGCACGCCGTTGAGCGCCTCGCTGGCGTAGCGCTCGGCGCGGCCCGAGCCGGGCAGCATCAGGCCCAGCACGCGGGGCTTGATGGGCACCTTGCGGTAGGCCTGGCCCACCAGGCTGTCCAGGCCGGCCTGCAGGGGCGAGCCCGGGAAGCGGGCCTTGTGCTCCTCCACCCCGCTGAAGAAGGCGGTCAGGTCCCCGGCCTTGAGCTGCTCCTCCACCAGGCGGCTGTGGATCAGGTCGGCATCCGCGCCCGTGGCATGGCTGGCCTCCAGCGCAACGAGCCCGGCCAAGTCAAAGCGCTCGCGGATGAGGCGCTCAGCGCTCTGGCGGGCCTGCGCCTGGATTTCAGGGCGGATCTGGGGCTGGGCCGCGAGGGCCTCGTCAGCGGCCAGCGCCTCAGCCAGCCGCGACTGCCGCTCGAGGCACAGGGCGGCCATGAAGGCGGCGTTGCCGCCCCAGCCGCTCAAGGGATCCTGGCGGGCGCAATCCTCGAACAGGGCCTGGGCCTTGGCGAATTCACCGCGGTTGAAGGCTGCTTGAGCCACAAAGTAGCGGGCCTCGCCGGCCTGCGGGGAGGCGGGGCTCTCCTTGAGCAGCTTCTGATAGGACGCCTCCTCATCCGCGCTGACGCTCAGGCCGTGGGCGCGGGCAGCGCCCGCGGCATCGCGCGCCAGGGGGGCGCCAGCGCAGCCGGCCAGGATCAGGGCCAGCAGGGGCAGGGCAAAAAGGGCTGAATTCAAAAGGCGCTTGAGGGGCATGGCTTCTTGTGAGCAGGGGGTCCGCCGCGATGGCTAATCTTGTCAGAACGCTTATCGTAGCCGCGGCGCGCAAGCCTGTCAAGGCGGGCCGGAAAATGAAAAAGGCCTCCCAAAGGAGGCCTTTTTCGCTTCGCAAGCCCGCCGCCTACTTGGCGTTGGGGAAGAACTTGGAGTTGGCCACGCTGACCGTGTTCTTGACCATCTCAGCCACGTCCCCGTCAAAGCCGCGCACCCAGATGGGGTCCAGCATGGGGTTCCAGGTGCCGTTCTGGAACTCGACCCAGCGGTCCCAGACCGGGTGGAAGGTGGCGATGTCCGCCGCCGCCAGCAGCATCTTCTTGTTCTTGGGCTTCTGGTCATCCAAAAAGGCCGGGGAATCGGCCAGCGAGCGGATGGCGGGCTGGGCCAGGCCGGTGGTGGCCAGGCGCTTCTCGCCCTCGGGGCCGCCCAGGAACTTGATCAGCTTCCAGGCCAGGTCGGGGTTCTTCACGCCGGTGCGCATGCTGTAGCCCGAGCCGCCCGACATGAAGCCGCGCTTGCCCGTGGGGCCCTTGGGGAACATGGCGATGTCCCAGTCGAAGTTCTTGATCTCGCGGAAGGTGGGGGTCTTCCAGATGCCGGAGAGGAACATGGCCAGCTGGCCGTTCTGGAACATGGCCATCGAGCCGCCGTTCAGGGTCTGGTTGTCGGCGCCCGAGGGCATCACCTTGTCCACCTGCAGCAGCTTCCAGCGGAAGAGGATGCCGCTGATGGCCTCCGGCGAGTCGGCGATGATCTTGCCGGGCTTCTTGTAGTCATCCACCACCTTGCCGCCGGCGGAGAGGATGAAGTTGTCCACCATGTTCCAGTCATCCGCAAAGCCCAGCTGCAGGGCGGTGCCGCTGGCATCGCGCTTGGTCAGCTTGAGGGCCATCTGGCGCATGTCCTCAAAGCTCCAATCGTCGGTGGGGTAGGGCAGCTTGGCGGCATCGAAGAGCTTCTTGTTGTAGTACACCACGCAGATGGGCGCGATGTCGCGGGGCAGGATGTAGAGCTTGCCGTCGCGGCTGAAGCGGTCGACGATGGACGGGTACCAATCGGCGATCTTGATGTCAGCGTCCTTGGCCAGGAAGGGGCTCAAATCGGCCAGCTGCCCGCTGTTGACCAGCTGGTCCACGTTGTCCGTGCTGGCAAAGATGACGTCCGGCGCGTTGCCGGCCGCGAACTCGGCCAGCAGGCTGTCGGCGTAGCTGGAATCCGAGGGCTTGCGCTCGGCCACCACGTCGGTGCCCGGGTTGGCGGCGTTGAAATCCTTGACCATCTGCTCGATGATCCCCACCTCAGCCAGGTCGCCCCAATAGCGCAGGCGGAGCGCGTTGGGATTGCTCTTCTTTCCACATCCAGCGCAACCGGCAACCAGAACGGCCGCCAGGCCCAGGCAGATTGCCAGGGTCCTCAGCTTGCTCATGTGATCCTCCTTTGGGTATGAACCCGGCGAATTTGCCGGTGTTGGGTGAGATTGAAGAAGCCTTAGGCGCTCGCCCTCTGCGCCGCATCCGCGGCCGCGCACAGGTAGCCCAGGGCCTGGGCCAGGGTGGCCTTGAGCTCGCCGCGCGGCACCACCTGGTCGATGACCCCGTGCTCCTGCAGGAACTCGCTGCGCTGAAAGCCCTTGGGCAGGCGCTGGCGGATGGTCTGCTCGATGACCCGCGCGCCGGCGAACATGATCAGCGCGTTGGGCTCGGCGATGTTGAGGTCGCCCAGGATGGCCCAGCTGGCGGTCACGCCGCCGCCGGTGGGGTGGGCCAGCACCGAGATGTAGGGCAGGCCATGGTCCGAGAGCCGGGCCAGGGCGGCGCTGGTCTTGGCCATCTGCATCAGCGAGAGGATGCCCTCCTGCATGCGCGCGCCGCCGCCCGAGGCCGAGACCAGGATCAGGGGCAGGCGCTCCTTGAGCGCGAACTCGGCCAGCAGGGTGATCTCCTCGCCCATCACCGAGCCCATGCTGCCGCCCATGAAGGCGAACTCGGTGGCGCCCAGGGCCACCCGCCGGCCGCTGAGCAGGCCGTCGCCCTTGAGCATGGCATCGCTCATGCCGGTGGCCTCGCGGGCCTTGGCCAGCTTGGCCGGATAGTCGGAGAAGCCCAGCGGGTCGCCGCTCTGCACCGAATGGCGGTGCTCATGGAAGGTGCCCTCATCGATGAGCTGGTCGATGCGCTCGCGGGCGGTGAGCGCCATGTGGTGGCCGCAGCGCGGGCAGACCTTGAGGGTCTGCTCCAGCTGCATCTTGGTCAGCACCTCGTTGCATGCCTCGCACTTGCAGAACATGCCCTCGGGGATCTCGGTGTTGCGGTTCTCGGTCTTGACGATGGACTTGCGGGGCTTCCTGAACCAGGCCATGGCTTCCTTTCTTCTCAGGGTTCGGTCTTGACCGCGCCCTTGGCATAGGCGGCCAAGAAGGCCTCCACCGCCCGGGGGTCGAACTGGCTGCCGCTGTTCTTCTTGAGCTCCTCGATGGCCACCTCATCGCTCAAGCGCGGCCGGTAGACGCGGTTGCTGGTCATGGCATCAAAGCTGTCCGCCACGCCGATGATGCGGCCGGCCTCGGGGATGGCCTCGCCGACCAGGCCCTCGGGGTAGCCGCGGCCATCCCAGCGCTCATGGTGCGAGCGGATGCCGGGGATGACGTCGGAGAGCTGCTCGATGGGGCCCAGGATGCCCGCGCCGATGGCGGGATGGCGGCGCATGGCGGCGAACTCCTCATCGGTGAGCCGGCCGGGCTTGCACAGCACGGCTTCGGGCACGCCGATCTTGCCCACATCGTGCATCAGGGCCGAGAGCCGCATGCGGCCGGCCAGCTCGGCCGCCATCCCCATCTCGCGGCAGATGGCCTCGGTGTAGCTGGTGACGCGGGCGGCATGCCCGGCGGTGTAGGAATCCTTGGCATCGATGGCCTGGGCCAGCGAGCGCACCGTGGCCAGAAAGCTCTCCTGCAGGTCGGCGTAGAGGCCCGCGTTCTGGATGGCGATGCTGGACTGGTGGGCCAGGGCCTCCAGCAGCTTCTGGTCCTCCAGGGTGAAGCGGCCCTGGCGCTTGTTGAGCACCTCGGCCACGCCGATGAGCCGGCCCTGCACGGTCATGGGCACGGCCAGGATGTCGCGGGTGATGAAGCGGGTCTTCTCGTCGGCCTGCTTGAAGAAGCGCGGGTCCCGGCTCACGTCGGGCACCAGCAGGGACTGGCTGTTCAAGGCCACCCAGCCCGCGATCCCCTCGCCCACCGGCACGCGGATGGTGGAGACCACATCCTGCTTCTCGCCGGTGGCCACCTCAAAGACCAGGTCGCCGCTCTTCTTGTCCTTGAGCAGGATGCTGCTGGCCTCGGCGTCCAGGGTGCGGGCCGCCAGCTCCATCACCAGCTTCAGCAGGCGCTTCAGGTCCAGGGTGCTGTTGAGCACCTGGCTGGCCTCGGTGAGCGAGGTGAGGCGCTTGATCTCATGCTGGTGGCTCTCGAAGAGGCGGGCGTTCTCCAGCACCATGCTGATCTGCACCGACAGCGACTCAAGGCTGGCCATGTCGTCATGGCTGAAGGGCTTGCCGCCCTGGCGGTTCAAGAGCTGCAGCACGCCCAGCACGCCGGCCCGCCCCTTCAGGGGCACGGCCAGGATGTTGTGGGCGTCATAGCCCAGCTCGCGGCTGATGCGGGGCGAGTGCCGGCTGTCGCGCTGGGGGTTCTCGGTGAGCGCCGGCTCGCCGGTGCGGGCCACCCAGCCGCAGATGCCCTCGTCATGGGGCAGCAGCTGGCCCTTGAGCTTGTCGCTCTTGGGGCCGCGCACCACGGTGAAGCGCAGGCCGCCCTCCTCCACCAGCAGCAGGCTGCCGGCATCGGTGCGGGTGGCCTCCAGCACCACGTCCATGAAGAGCTCGAGCATCTCCGAGAGGCTGAAGTCGCTGGACGAGGTGCGGGCCACCTCGCGCATGACCTGCAGCTTGGCCTCCAGCATGCTGGACTGGGCCTCCAGCATCAGCAGCCGGGCCTCGCGCTCGGCCAGGGCCTTGCGCAGGGATTCCAGCTCGCTCAAGGCCGCCGGGGCCTGGGGATGGGCCGCGGGCTTGCGGGCCTTCGCGCGCGCCACGGGGATGGCCTTGGCCTTGGCGGCCTTGGCCCTGGGGAGCTTGGCCTTGCCAGCGCTCTTCCCAGCCTCACGCGCCATGGGTCGCCTTGGCCAGGGCCTTGGCCATGCCGGCCGCGGCGTGCAGGTCGCCGGATTCCAGCACCGGCTTGAGCAGGGCGGTGGCCGCCACCACGCCATCGGCCAGGCCCGCGGCCTGGCGCGCCCGCTGGGGCGTGCTGATGCCGAAGCCGATCACCGCCGGCGCCGGGCTGGCCTTGCGCCAGGCCCTGAGCGCGGCCTCCAGATGCTGGTCCAGCCCCTGGTTGGCGCCGGTGACGCCGGCCACGCTGACGAAATAGACGAAGCCCGAAGCCTGGGCCGCCACCTTGGCCAGGCGCTCGGGGGTGCTGGTGGGCGCGGCCAGCAGGATGAGGCTGATGCCCTTGGCCGCCAGGGCCCTGCCCCAGGGCAGCGCCTCCTCGGGCGAGAGGTCGGGGATGATGCAGCCGTCCACCCCGGCCTTGGCCGCCGCGGCCGCGAAGGCGCCGATGCCCATGGAGAGCGGGGGGTTGCAATAGGTCATCAAGAGCAGGGGGGCCTGGGTCTAGGGCCTGAGCGCCGCGGCCAGCTCAAGCGCGCGCGCAAGCCCGCCGCCGGCCTTGAGCGCCAGCTCGCCGCAGCGCTGGATCACCGGGCCGTCGGCCAGGGGGTCGCTGAAGGGCACCCCGATCTCCAGCAGGTCGGCGCCGGCATGCAAGAAGCTGAGCGCCAGGGCCTCGTCCTGCCGGGTGTCCGGGAAGCCGGCCATGGCATAGGCCACGAAGGCCTTGCGACCGCGGGCCTTGAGCTCCTTGAAGGCTCTGGCGATGCGGCTCATGGGCGCCCCGCGCGCTTGCCCGCGGCGGCCGCCAGGCGGTCCTCCACGGTGTTGACATCCTTGTCGCCCCGGCCGGAGAGGCAGACCAGCACCGACTGGCGGGGCTTGAGCGTGGCGGCCAGCTTCATGCCCGCGCACACGGCGTGGGCCGATTCCAGGGCCGGGATGATGCCGTCCAGGCGCGCCAAGTTCTGGAAGGCCTCCACGGCCTCCTGGTCGGTGGCGGTGGTGTAGCGGGCGCGGCCCGTGTCCTTGAGCCAGGCGTGCTCGGGACCCACGCCGGGATAGTCCAGCCCGGCGCTGATGCTGTGGGTCTCGCTGATCTGGCCAGCCGCGTCCTGCAGCACATAGGAATAGGCGCCGTGCAGCACGCCGGGCCGGCCCAGGGTGAGGGTGGCGGCATGGCGGCCGGTCTTGAGCCCGTCGCCCGCGGCTTCCACGCCCAGCAGGGCCACCTTGCGGTCGGCCACAAAGCCGCTGAAGATGCCGATGGCATTGCTGCCGCCATTGACGCAGGCCACCACGCTGGTGGGCAGGCCGCCGGCCTGGCTGAGCATCTGGGCGCGGGCCTCGGTGCCGATCACCGACTGGAAGTCGCGCACCATGCTGGGGAAGGGATGGAAGCCGGCGGCCGAGCCGATGAGGTAGTGGGTGCCGCGCACATTGGAGATCCAGTCGCGGATGGCCTCGTTCATGGCGTCCTTGAGGGTGCGCGTGCCGCTCTGCACCGAGTGCACCTTGGCGCCCAGCAGGCGCATGCGGAAGACATTGAGCGCCTGGCGCCGGGTGTCCTCCTCGCCCATGTAGATCTCGCACTTGAGCCCGTAGCGGGCGCAGACCGTGGCCGTGGCCACCCCGTGCTGGCCGGCGCCGGTCTCGGCGATGATGCGGGTCTTGCCCATGCGCTTGGCCAGCAAGATCTGGCCCAGGGCGTTGTTGATCTTGTGGCTGCCCGTGTGCATCAGGTCTTCGCGCTTGAGGAAGATGCGGGCGCCGCCGCAGGCCCGGGTGAGGCCGCTGGCAAAGGTGAGCGGGCTGGGCCGGCCGGCATAGGTCCTGAGCGCGAAGCCCAGCTCCGCGCGGAATGCCTTGTCCGTGCGCGAAGCCAGCCAGGCATCGCGCAGCTCCTCCACGGCCGGCATCAGGGTCTCAGGGGCGAAGGTGCCGCCATAAGGGCCAAAATGCCCGGTCAGGGCCGGGTCCGCGGCCTTGCTGGGGCGCTTTGCTGGGTTTTTCATCTTCTTCACAGGCACAGGAATACCTCAAAGGTTAGCCTAAAGAATACCGTTTTTCCCACCATGCGGCAAATGCTTTTCTCCAAAGTGCTGCTAGGGCCTATTGCAGCTTGGCGATCAACCTGCCGCTGACGAATTTATGCAGGACGCTCGACATCAAGGTCTGGTAGGGAATGCCCTCTTCCATGGCTTTGATCCGCAACTCATGGAGATCCTTGTCAGAAATGCGGATATTCACCCTGCGATCCTTCCGCAAGGTGTTCGCGGCATAGCTCTGTGCCAGGGCCTTCTCCTTTGCCTGGTTCTTCGACAGGGCCACCTTGCCAGCCTCGAAAGCCTCCAGCAGCTCCTTTTCCTCGGCATCCAATCTAATCTTCATGGCCTGACCTCTTCAGATAATCCCGTGTGGCCTTGCGGCTAGGTATGATCGTCTTGAGCACCACTTCATCCTCGGTGACCACCATCGGCACCAGGTGGGCGTAGCCTCTGATGGCGACGACCCAAACCTTCTGGCCCGGATGCCTGGCCTGATTCGGGTGGTCAATGATGGCGAGCAAGCCACCGGCATCCACGCAGGCGACCACCTCTTCAAACCCTATGCCCCGCTCTTTCTTGAGCTTGGCATTCTTCGCTGCATCCCACCGGATAAGCTTCATATTCAATCCTAGCCTAATGTGTGCCTTTTGGCAACATGCCCTTCTTACCGAGCCAAAGCTGCTCAGATTCTACGCTTTGTCTCACCGATCAAAAGTTGGCACGAATTCCCAGGATTTCAATGTCTTCCGAAAGAGCTGGCGCGCCTTTGCGAAACGGTCCGCCCGAGCGCGAACCGTAAGCACATATTCCAGATGCGGAGGATTGATTTCATAATCACAACCATTTTCAAAAGAATGCTTTAACAGTTCGGGTTTGTAATGCGTCGCATTTATTTTTCCATCCATATCCATGAAACGTAAAAAGCTCAGACTTTCAGAGCGCCACTCAACATCACCTTTCACGGCTTTAGTTAAAACCTGCCAACCATCAAAACCGCCCAAAGAAACCGGGCCACTTTCTAGTACGG
Source organism: uncultured bacterium (assembly GCA_964463435.1). Lineage (GTDB taxonomy): Bacteria > Oederibacteriota > JAJYGY01 > JAJYGY01 > JAJYGY01 > CAYXCT01. Next base: position 12,407 of record CAYXCT010000036.1, read on the forward strand.
CTTCGCTCTTATCCAGCATCCCCTTTGCCAGGCAAGCCGGATTTCCCTCAAGCGTTGAATTGTATGCGGCAAAAAACTCGATTGACGCTAATAGCGTATCTCCCAAAGTCTCAACCGGGACCCACATGCCATGGCCTTGTGTCCCTTGCATTCCATTTAGGTGCCCTACAAGCCCAGCATCTAACTGAACTCTAAAGCCCCATGGATCGGTCACGAGCCCCGAGTAACTAGGTTGCAACTGTGTTATCTCGTCATCAGCATCGTCATCTGGAGCAGTCACCGCAACTGTTGGACGTGCGCTAACTTGGCCGGAAATTGCCGATAATGCCAGGCTTAAAAATAAGGCTATCCCTAATAAGCACATGGCTCGATGCATAAACGCTCCAAAAGAAATCGGCTCCTGATCTCAAGGGTGGAGCTCAATTGCATCTGTCTTTAGTAAAGTGCTGGCTCCTTCAGCCATCTGCGCCTTTACCTACAGCTCAAACTGCCGCCTTGGCCGCCAGCACGAACTCGCGCATCAGCTTGGGGCTCTTCTTGCCCGGGCTCAATTCCACGCCGCTGGCCACGTCCACGGCCCAGGGCTTGGCGATGCGGATGGCCTCGGCCACGTTGGCTGGGGTGAGGCCGCCGGCCAGGATGATGGGCCGGCCCAGGCTCTGGGCCTTCAGGGCCAGGTCCCAGCGGAAGCTCTGGCCCGTGCCGCCATGCAGGCCGGGCTTGGCCGCGTCCAGCAGAAAGGCGCCCGCGCGGCGGCCCTGCAGGGCCTTGAGGCTCCTCGCATCCTTGACCGGGCAGGCCAGGATGACCTTGTCGCGGGGCAGCAGGTCTAGCAGGCCGTCATCCACCTGGCCGTGCAGCTGCAGCTGGTCCAAGCGGCACTTGAGCGCCGCGGCCTGCACCATGGCGATGTTGGGGTCCACGAACAGGCCCACGATGCTGACAAAGCAGGGCAGCTCGCGGATGATGGCCGCGGCCTTGTCCAAGGGGATGGCGCGGGGGCTCTCCGGATAGAAGTTGAAGCCCAGCGCGTCCGCGCCAGCCTCGCAGGCGGCCAGCGCGTCCGCCTCATTGGTGATGCCGCAGATCTTCACCTTCACGCTCATGCCGCCCCCTGAAAATGCGAAGGGCGAAGGGCCCTTCGGCCATTCGCCCTTGCCGCGCGACAGGCGCGCCCTCAGATCTCCTGCCCCACGCCGGTCAGCTCGCGGGCCAGGGCCGGGATGGACTTGGCCTTGAGCAGGCTCTCGCCCACCAGCACCGCGCGGGCGCCGGCGTCCCACACCTGCTTGGCCTCCTTGGCCGAGAGGATGCCGCTCTCGCTGATCAGCAGC
>CAYXCT010000037.1:0-13735 GCA_964463435.1 uncultured bacterium
AGACCTTCTCGGTGGCGGGGGCGCCATGCTTAAACTTGCGCACCTGCTCGTCCGAGAACTTCTCAGCCAGCTTCTTGAGCTCTGGGCTGTTGAAGAAGTGGCTGCGGATGTAGGCGCCGTCGGTGACCGTGTAGCGCTGGTACTGGCCGTCCACCAGCTCGCCCATGCGCTCCACCAGCTTGCCGTCCTTGTCCGCCTTGAGCAGGGCGTCCCATTCCCCGCCCCAGACCACCTTGATCACATGCCAGCCCGCCCCGCGGAAGGCGCGCTCCAGCTCCTGGATGATCTTGCCGTTGCCGCGCACCGGGCCGTCCAGGCGCTGCAGGTTGCAGTTGACCACGAAGATGAGGTTGTCCAGCTTCTCGCGCACCGCCAGGTTGAGCGCGCCCAGGGTCTCGGGCTCGTCGGCCTCGCCGTCGCCGATGAAGCACCATACCTTCTGCCGGCTGGTGTCCTTGAGGCCGCGGTCATGCAGGTACTTGTTGAAGCGGGCCTGGTAGAGCGCGGCGATGGGCCCCAGGCCCATGCTCACGGTGGGGAACTCCCAGAAGTCGGGCATCAGCCAGGGGTGGGGGTAGCTGGCCAGGCCGCCCTTCTCCCCAGAGAGCTCGCGCCTGAAGGCGGTGAGCTGCTCCTCGCTCAGGCGGCCCTCCAAGAAGGCGCGCGCATAGACCCCTGGGGCGGTGTGGCCCTGGAAGAAGACCTGGTCGCCCTGGAAATCGGCGCCCTTGGCCTTGAAGAAGTGGTTGAAGCCCACCTCATACAGGGTGGCCACCGAGGCGTAGCTGCTGATGTGCCCGCCCAGGCCCTCAAAATGGTGGTTGGCCCGGCTGACCATGGCCAGCGCGTTCCAGCGGATGATGCTCTTGATGCGGCGCTCGAGGTCGCGGTTGCCGGGGTAGGCCGGCTGCTCCTCGGCTGGGATGCTGTTGATGTAGGGGGTGTTGGCCGTGAAGGGTATCTTGACGCCCTTGCGGTAGGCCGTCTCCTGCATCTGCTGGAGCAGCCGGGCCACCCGGTCCGGCCCCTCGCGCAGCAGGACCTCGCTCAAGGATTGGATCCATTCCTGGGTCTCCTGCGGATCCTGATCGTCATGGTGCCCGTAGCATTCCGGGGTGTGACCGCTCATGCCTTCCCTCCCCAAGCCTGTTCGGCTGGCCCGCCTTGAGCCAGCCATGGGAATCTACGCTTTTTAGAGCAGGGGCGTTTGCGTGGCTTCCTCAGCGTGATACGAGGAGCGCACCAGGGGCCCGGAGAAGACGAACTCAAAGCCCAAACCCAGCGCGGCCTGCTTCAGGGCCTTGAAGCGCTCGGGGCTCACGTATCCCCTCACCGCCAGGTTCTCTTGCGCGGGCTGAAGGTACTGGCCCAGGGCCAAGATGCGCACCCCGGCCTGGCGCAGGTCGGCGAAGACCTTGAGCAGCTCCGCCTCTTCCTCGCCCAGGCCCAGCATCAGCGAGCTCTTGGCCATGAAGCCCTGGCTGGCCGCGTGGGCCAGCACCTTCAGGCTGCGCTCGTAGCGGGCCTGGGGCCGCACGGCCTTGTAGAGGCTGGGCACGGTCTCCAGGTTGTGGCCAAAGACATCGGGCTTGGCCTCCAGCACCGTGCCCACGGCCTTCAGGTCGCCCAGAAAGTCTGGCACCAGGAGCTCGATGCGGGTGGCCGGGCTCGCGCGCCGCACCGCGCGCACGGTCTCGGCCCACACCTGGGCCCCGCCATCGGGCAGCTCGTCGCGGTTGACCGAGGTGATGACCGCGTAGCGCAGGCCCATGGCCCTCACCGCCTCGGCCACGCGCAGGGGCTCCTCACGGTCCAGGGACTCTGGCCGCCCGGTCTTGACCGCGCAGAAGCTGCAGCTGCGGGTGCAGACATCGCCCAGGATCATGAAGGTCGCGGTGCCGCGCTCCCAGCACTCGCCCTGGTTGGGGCAGCGGGCGCTCTCGCAGACCGTGTGCAGGGCGTTGCCGCTCACGGCCTGGCGCACCTGCTGGTAATTGGCTCCCCCGCTGAAGCGCACCTTGAGCCAGGCGGGCTTGCGGCCGGGCAGCGCCTTGTCGCTGGTTTCCATGGCATCCAGAAGAAGAAGCCCTCCTTCGGGTGAAGGAGGGCTTGCGGCCCGCCTCTAGGCCGAGGTCAGGGCGTACTGAGTGGGCGTGGACCAGGTGAAGACCCCCCACTTCTGCAGGGCCAGGCGCAGCTCCTCGTGGTCGCGCGCGGCCACATCCAGCGGCACCTTGGCCACCCAGGCGTCCACGGCCTGGGTGAAGGCCCGGGCGCCGGCCGTGGCGCCCTGGGGATGCCCGTGGTAGCCGCCGCCGCCCGCCACCATGGTGTCGGGGCCAAAGTCATTGAGCAGCTGCTGCACCTGGCCGGGGATCATGCCGGCCGAGGGCGCTGGCATGCAGCCCTTCACGTCATACAGGGGCGCGCGCAGGTACTGGGCGATGGAGAGCACGCGGTCGTGCACCATGGGCACCTTGCCGTAGGCGCTGGGGCAGACCTGCATGTCGGCGCCGGCCATGCGGCTGAACTTGCCCAGCACCAGGGCGCTGTTGAGCCCGTACTCGGGGCTGCCATGGTAGGCGCCGGCGAAGTCGGGGTGCGCCAGCACCGGCACGCGGCCCTTGATCTGGCGCACGGCCTCGGCAAAGCTGGACCAGCCGATGGTGGGCACGTTGAACATGAGGCAGTTGGCGCCCATCTTGAGGGCCATCTCGATGTTCCTGGCCTGGGGCTCGGGCGCATCGGTCACGTTGAGGGCGTAGAGCACGGTGCGGCCGGTCTCCTTCTTCACCTGGGCCACGGCCTTGAGCACCTGCTCCAGCCGGGCCTCGATGGTGCAGAAGGGCGGGCTGGCCAGCAGCTCATCATCCTTCACCACATTCACCCCGCCCAGGCCCAGCTCATAGAGCATCTTGGCCAGGCTCTTGGGCGGCGCGCCCACGCAGGGCTTGAACATGGCGCAGAGCATGGGGCGGCTAGGCTCCACGCCGGCGGCCTTGCGCAGGCCGGCGATGCCGAAGGCCGGGCCGGGCATGCTCTCCACAAAGGCGCGCGGGAAGCGGATGTCGAGCACCTTGAGCTTGCCGCTCATGCTGATGTTGCCGTACACGGCGGTCAGCATCTGGGGGAACTGGTTGTTGATGTTCTCGGCCGGGAAGGCCACCTGGGCGATGAAGGTGCGCGGCGCGCCGGGCTCAGGCAGGCGGTCCTCGTAATGCGGCACCTCGTAGATGGCCGGGATCTTGGCCACCGACTGGATCCGCACGGCCTCGGTCTCCTCGGGCACGCCGGTCCAGGTGCCGGTGCTCTGCTCCAGGGCGATGGCCTGCATCACCTCGTGCGCGCTCTTGGCGGGCGCGGTGATGAGGTAGGTGGCCAGGATGTACTTGTCAGGGTCGCAGCTCTCAGGGGTGATCTGGATGAGGGGGTCGATCATGGACCGGCTCCTTTAAGAAGGGCGAAGGCACTCTCTTGTCCCTACGCAGGCGGGGGTTCTAAGGCTTGTGGGGTATGGTAAAGAGCGCGCCGCACGGCGTCAACCAGGCCTTTCATGCCCGGGCCATGGCCTGGGCCGCGAGCTGAGCCGTGGACCAGGCGGCCTGCAGGTCATAGCCGCCGCTGTCGCCATCGATGTCCAGCACCTCGCCCGCGAGATACAGGCCCGGCGCCTTGCGCGAGGCCATGGTCTTGGGGTCCACCTCGTCCAGGGGCACGCCCCCGCAGGTGACCATGGCGCTCTCAAAGCCCGCCATGGCGGCCACCCGCGCCGAAAAGGCGCTCAAGAGCTCAAAGAGCCTGCGCCGGGCCGGCTTGGGCACCTGGTGCGGCCGGGCGGCGAGGGCCAGGCCGGCCAGCTCCAGCAGGAGCTCGCGCAGGGCCTGGGTCAGGGCCAGGCCCTGCATCAGCTCCTTCATGCCAGGCTGGCCCGGCGCATCAAAGCGGGCCGAGAAATCCGCAAAGCCCTGGTCCGCGTCCAAGCCGGCCAGGTTGAGCTTGAGCTCGTCCCCGGGCTCCAGGTAGCGGGAATAGTTGTGGATGAGCGGGCCCGAGAGCCCCTTGTGGGTGATGAGCAAATCGCCCTTGAGCTCGCGCAGCTTGCGGCCGCCCCGCCACTGCGAGGCCTTGAGCTTCTTGAAGGAGGTGCCAGGCAAGGTGCCTAGGGGATGCTCATCCATCAGCATCGCGGCCAGGCCGGGCCGGGGAGGCACCAGGCCGTGGCCCAGGGCCTGGGCCAGGCCATAGCCGTCGCCCGTGGAGCCGGTGCTGGGGAAGGAGCAGCCTCCCGTGGTGATGGCCACCCTCTCAGCCGAGAAGCGCTCGCCACCCGCCAAGACCTCAAACCCAGAAGCCAGGCGCTCAACGCGCTCCACCGGCATCTTGCAGCGCAATTCCACCCCGGCCAAATCGCAGGCCGAGAGCAGAGCCTTGAGGATGTCCTGGGCCTTACGCGAGCGCGGGAAGACCTTGCCGGTCTCGCCATCCGCCTGGCAGGGCACGCCCGCGGCCTCAAAGAAGGCGATGGCGTCCAGGTTGGTGAAATTGAGCAGCGCGGGCTTCAAGAAGCGGCCGTGCTCCCCATAGCAGCCCAAAAACTCCTGGATGGGCCGGCTGTGGGTGAAGTTGCAGCCCCCGCCGCCGCTCAAGAGCAGCTTCTTGCCGGGCTTCTCCATCTTCTCCAGCACCAGCACCGGGCCCAGATGCGCCGCGGCGGCCTGGGCCAGGAAGAGCCCGGCCGGCCCGCCGCCCACCACCAGCAGGGCCCAATCGCTCATGCCTGCCCGGCCTTGGCGCGCTCGGGCGAGAAGGCCACCAGCAGGGTGGGCGCCAAGAAATAGACATCGCGCAGCACCGTGCCCCAGCTGACCAGATGGCTGCCCTCAGTGAGCGCCGTCAGATGCCACGCCAGGCCCGGCGCATGGGCCATGAGCCATGGGCTCTGCCCGAACACGCCGGCCCAGCTCAGGATGATGTCCATGCAGGAGCAGTCTATCTGCATGCCGCGGAAGATGACGGAGATGAGGGCTGCGATGAAGACCAAGAAGAGCCCGCTCAAGAGCAGGGCGCTGGCCCGCCACCAGGGGCTGAAGATGAGGAGAAGGCCCGAGAGCATCTCCACCCCGGGCAGGCCGCCGGCCCACACTGCCAGCGCGAATTTGGGCAGCAGCTGGTACTGCTCTGCCGAGCCCAGGAATTCGGCGGGATTGGACAGCTTGCCGAAGCTGGAGAAGATGAAGAGCAGGCCCACAAGCAGGCGGCAGGCCCACAAGAGCGCGGGATGGCCCCAGATGCGGCGCAGGGCGCTCATGGCTGCTCCCCCGCCGAAGCCTTAGGCGAAGGCGGGTCCCCGGGCTTGGCAGCGGCGCTGGGGGTGTCGTCATCCCAGTCCGTGGCAGGCTGAAAGGCCTGCTTCAGCCCAGCGGCCATGCGGAAGTCGAAGCCCTTGGGCGACAGGGCGTTGACCGCCAGGCCCAAGGCCATGCCAGCGCAGAAGATGAAAAGCGCGGCCCACAGGTCCTTGCGCTTGGGCAGCATCAAGCCTCCAAAAAGGGATCGTCCTGATGGGCCTCTGCCCATTTGCCATGGCCTTCCCAGATGCGCAGCCAGACCAGGCCCGGCTGCTCCTTGCGCAGGCTGCGGAAAGCCGCCTGGGCCATGTTCTCCGCGCTGGGGTATTCCATGAGGGTGTTGAGGTTCTTATGATGCCAGCTGGCGCAAAAGCTGCGCAGGGCCTGGGCCAAAGCCTCGCCCTGCCCGCGCTGGCCGCGCGCGCAGGCTTCCACCTTGTAGGTGTGGCCGTGCGGCTTCTCGCAGATGCCCGCGCCTATCAGATGATGGGCCGCGTCAAACTGGTCAGTGATGCCAAATCGCAAAATTGCCTCTGAGCTGAAAATGAAAAGGCTCGCAGGAGCCTTGTGCCATCCTAAGAGCCAGGGCTGGCCGCGTCAAGGTGGGTTTGGGGATAAGGCCCGCTGGGATCGCATGGAGCCGTCTTGACAGGCATGCTAAAGAGGGTAAACTAATGTCATACAAAAGTATGACGCTTGGAGGCCCTCATGGGTGCCATCACCATCCGCTTGCCAGAAAAGCTTGAAGAAGCCCTCAAAGCCGAGGTGCGCCAAGCCGGCCAATCCCAATCTGAGATCATGCGCCTGGCACTCGCTGGCTTCTTGAGCCAGAAGAGAAAGCAGGAGCGCTTGGCGGCCTATATACGGGCTGCTGAAAGCCTGGACCCTGCGTCCTCCTTGGCCATGGCCGAAGAAGCGCTGGCCTTGGATAACGAAGCGCTGCTGCTGGCTGAGCCCAAAGCCGCTTATGGGCAGGGGCGGGGCAAGGCAAAAAGGAAGCCGCGATGAAGCGCGGCGAGATCTACACTGCCAACCTCAATCCCAATCGCGGCGCAGAGATCGGCAAGATCCGCCCCGTGCTCATCCTGCAGGCGGACTGGCTCAATGCGATCAACGCCGTCAAGACCGTGGTCGTCCTGCCCTTGACCAGCCAGGTGGATCCCCGCCGGTCCCTCTTGCATCCCATCATCAAAGCCCGCGGCCAATTAAAGGCTGACTCTCAAGTGGTGGCCGAACAGCCCCGCGCCCTGGACCGCCGGCGCCTTGGGCAAGGGCCGCTCGCCGCCCTCAGCCCAAGCGAGATGGCTGCCGTGGAGCAAAGCCTGCTCATGGTCATGGGGATGATCAGCTAGCAATCCTATTCTTTCCATGTGAGCGTTACCTTCAAATCCAAATGGACGTTATAGCCGATTTTTTGGTCATGCTGTAACCGGCCCACCACCACACCGGGGTGTGTCTGTTGCTGTTCGGCAAAAGCCACCACCGAACCCCTCGAAAAATCACCCTCTCCAACCCAAGCCTGATAAGCAGCTTTGCTCAACAGCCACTCTTGGGCAAACGAATCAGCTGCTGCTTCTTTCGGGCTTTTAGGGGTGCAATCCGCCTTCTCTAAACTGATGTAAACATCCTTTTTGCCATGCTTGATGATGTGCCCGGCTTCATGGGAAAAATTGAACCAAAGCTTGTCGTGGGTTTTCCCCCTGTTGCTCAATAGAATGAGCGGCGCGGACCCTTGCCACATCGTCGCGCCATTCACGGGCATTGATTTAAAAGGTTTTACAAAGACCACTTTCACGCCTGCTGTGCAGCAAAGCGATACCAATTGCGCAAAAGCAGAATCATCACCTTTGGGGATCAGAGCTTTGATCTTGGGCAGTTGGGCCAAAAAAGTTGCCTTATTATAAGGGCCGCAATTTGCATAGGCAGCAGTGTTTGCCTGGCGTTCTCCCTGCCGTACCCAGGCTGACAATGCTTCTCCATGTGTTTTGAACTTATCGGCTTTCCGAAACGCCAGCTTGCTCCCCGAGTAACCAAGTTGCCATTGTTCGACTGATGCAACGCCGAAGAAATCCAGCAGAGCCTTCACGCAATCCGCGGTCCCGGCTTTCACCTGCGGAATCCACTTCCGCTCCACCATCTCTGTTATCGGGAATCGCCTTGTCCAATCGGCTTCTTCAGCAAACTTGGCCTCATCAGACTGTTGCTTTAAAAACTCCTGGTAGCGCGCATCGCGGTTGACCCAAAACTCCGCAGTTGTGCCGAAGACCTTAGACAGCCTAAAGGCCAGATCCATGGTGATCGGGCTCTTACCGTTGATCGCTGTGCTGATGGTCTTGGGCAAACACCCCGAACGCTGGGCAAGCTCAGCTTGGCTCATGCCCAAGTCTTCCAATAGTTCCTTGATGGTCTCGCCCGGGCACGACACGCTGCTCGGATTGTATTGGTTCTTGACTGCTTCAATGGCCATGATAATCTCCCACCCAGGTGATGGTGATACCTTTCACCTTTGTCCAATCCAGCCCGCCATCGGGCTTATGGATGTCTTGTCCCTCGGGCTTAAAAACAAGCCTATAGGGCTCAATAAGATGAACCGCCAAGCAACCGCGGCGATCTCCTGTCAGCTCATGGCACTTTCCCGGCAAGCACGCCATCTCAGCCAAAATTGCGCATGCGTGCATTTCATCCAATCGCTGCCGGAGCTTTCTGGCGCATTCCGCACCCAGCTCCTTGCGTGCTGCCGCATCATCGCAGCAAAGCTTTTCAAGCCTTCGGTTGGCAAAGGCAATATTCATTTCGTTACCTTATAAGTAATATAATACACTATATTGGCTCGGACAAGTTGATTATTTAAAACCCTCCAGCACCCAAACACCTCACCATGGCAATCGCCGGGTGATCAATATAAGCGCTCTGGCTCGCAATCTTATGCACTCTCTCAGCCACTTCTTTAGCCGTGACCAGCTCCCAGCCTTTCGCTTTAAAATGCCTCTTTAAGTCCTTTTCACCTTTAGCCACCTTGCCCACCACCAAGGCAAAGCTCACCTGCTCGACCTTGTAACCGTACTTTGCGGCCAGCTTGGTCTGAACATAATTTCTGAATATTTCGTCACTAAATAAACGTATTGGTTTGTCAGTGGCAGCATTCTTGGCCAAGCCATCAGCAAAGGCCAGGCCCGTGCTCTTGAACCATGACTTGACTTCAACAATAACTAGCTGCGTGCTGTTGCCAGCTACCAAATCAATGTCAATGGCCGGGTCCGATGCGCCCAAACCCGCAATCTCGCGCTCATGTTGGCGTGCGACTTTGTCGGTTTGGTCAAAGGGGATCTTGACGTTGCAGCTCACCAAAAAATCGCGGCTTTCGTAATAAAGCCGCGCAACATCTTCAAAGCCTTCGGGCATATTACCTCCATTAGGTACCAATGAGGTCACGGACTACTCTTATCCCAGCCTGTACCTCACCTTGCCATCCGGCCGGCGGGCCCTTTCTGCGGCGCGGGCGATGCGGTCCATCCAGGCCACGGCCTCCACGGGGTACTGGCCGGCCGCGGTCTCCTCGCTGAGCATCACCGCCTCGCTGCCGTCCAGCACCGCATTGGCCACGTCCGCGGCCTCGGCGCGGGTGGGCCGGCTGTTGCTGGTCATGCTCTCCAGCATCTGGGTGGCGGTGATGGTGAAGGCGTGGTGCACGTTGGCCAGCCGGGTGAGCGCCTTCTGGGCCAGCGGCACCTCTTCCAAGGGGAGATTCACGCCCAGGTCGCCGCGCGCGATCATGATGGCATCCGCCTCCTTGCAGAGCTCCGTGGCATGCGCCAGGGCCTCTGCCCGCTCCAGCTTGGCCACCAGCTGGATGGGATGGGGGGCCGCGGCGCGGAAGGCCTTGAGCTCCCTGGCTGAGCTGACAAAGCTGGCGCCGAACCACCCTATGCCCAGCGAGAGGGCGAAGCGCAGCAGCTCCAGGTCTTGCGCCGTGGGCGGGTAGAGCGGCAGCCGGACGCCGGGCAGGGCGAAGCCCTTGCGCGAGCGCAGCTCGCCGCCCACCAGCACGGTGCACAGCGCCTGGCCGCCTTGCACCTTCTCAGCCTTGAGCTGCATGAAGCCGTCGTTCAAGAAGACCAGGCCGCCCTTCTTCAGGCTCCTGCCCAGGTGCGGGTATTCCACGCTGATGCGCTTGGCCGTGCCCAGGCAGGGCTGGCTGGTCAAGAGCAGGCTGTCCCCGGCCTTGAGCGTGAGCGCGCCGCCCTTCACCTCGCCGATGCGCACCTTGGGCCCGGGCAGGTCAGCCAGCACCTGCACCGGCTTGCCGGCGCGGGAGAAGGCGGCCCTGACCAGGGCCATGGCCTGGCTCATGCTCTCGGGCGTGCCGTGGCTGAAGTTGAGCCGCGCCACGTCCATGCCAGCCTTGAGCATGGCATCCAGGGTGGCGGGCCTCAGGCTGGCCGGGCCCAGCGTGCAGACGATCACGGTCTTGCGGCCGCGCTTATGGGCGTGCATTGAACCTCCCTGTTGGCCCGGGGCCCAAGGGCGCCGAAGCCTCCAAACCGCCGGCCCCCCGGCTCCGTTCATCCTTGTGAGGGACAAAGACAACCGCAGCTCCCAATGGAGGGGACATGGCATCCATCATCAATAGCAGCATCCCAGAGTTCAAGGTGCAAGCCTACCACAATGACGCCTTCAAGACAGTCACCAATGCCGACCTCAAGGGCAAATGGTCCATCTTCTTCTTCTACCCCGCCGACTTCACCTTTGTCTGCCCCACCGAGCTGGGAGACATGGCCGACAACTACGACAAGCTGCAGAAGCTGGGCGTGGAGGTCTACTCGGTGAGCACCGACACCCACTTCGTGCACAAGGCTTGGCACGACGCCTCGGACACCATCAAGAAGATCAAATTCCCCATGCTGGCCGACCCCACCGGAGCCCTGAGCCAGGCCTTCGGCGTCTACATCGAAGAGGCGGGCCTGGCCTACCGCGGCACCTTCTTGGTGAACCCCGAGGGCCAGGTCAAGCTCTGCGAGATCCACGACAACGGCATCGGCCGCAACGCCGAGGAGCTGCTGCGCAAGGTGGAAGCCGCCCAGTTCGTGGCCACCCACGATGGGGAGGTCTGCCCAGCCAAGTGGAGGCCCGGCGCCGCCACCCTCAAGCCCGGCCTCAACCTGGTTGGCAAGCTCTAAGGCTTCCAGGGAGCCGCGTCAGCGAAACCAAGGGGCCGGCTCTGTCCGGCCCCTTTTTTTGGCCCCTTCTCGGGAGCGCCATGCTTGATGCAGACTTGGCCGGGCAGCTGAGGGCGGCAGGCAGCGCAAGGGCTTATGATGTGGTGGTGGTGGGCGGCGGCCCGGCGGGCTGCGCGGCAGCCATCTACTGCGCCCGCAAGGGCCTCAAGGCCGCGCTGGTGGCCCAGCGGCTGGGCGGCCAGGTCAAGGACACCCTGGGCATCGAGAACCTGGTCTCCGTGCCCCGCACCGAAGGGCAGATCCTGGCCGCGGACCTGGAGCGGCACCTCAAAGATTACCCCATTGAGCTGATGCTGGGCCAGCAGGTGGAGGCGCTGAGCCTGGGCGGCGTGAAAGAGGCGCTGCTCAAGGGCGGAGAGCGCCTGCGCGCGCCCATCCTCATCCTGGCCATGGGCGCCAAATGGCGCGAGCTGGGCGTCCCGGGCGAGAAGGAGCACCTGGGCCGCGGGGTGGCTTTCTGCCCCCAATGCGATGGCCCCTTCTACAAGGGCCGGCCCGTGGCGGTGGTGGGCGGCGGCAATTCGGGAGTGGAAGCGGCCCTGGACCTGGCAAGCATCTGCAGCCATGTGACCCTGCTGGAGTTCCACGGCACGCTCAAGGCCGATGAGGTGCTGGTGCGGCGGCTGGCCAGCCTGGCCAACGCCACGGTGATCACCAGCGCCCGCACCACCGAAGTGCTGGGCGGGCCCCAGGGCGTGACAGGCCTGGCCTACCAGGACCGCGCCAGCGGCCAGGACCGGCGCCTGGCCGTGGAGGGGGTCTTTGTGCAGATAGGCCTGGCGCCCAGCAGCGAGCTGGCCCAGGGCCTGCTGGGCCTCAACCGCCAGGGCGAGATCGTGGTGGATGCCCACGGCCGCACCAGCGCCCCCGGGGTGTATGCCGCCGGCGATGTGACCGCCGGGACCTACAAGCAGATCATCATCGCCATGGGCGATGGCGCCAAGGCGGCGCTCACGGCCTGCGAGGACAGGATGCGGGGCCGCTGAAGCCAGGGGAAGCAAAGGGCGCAAACAAAAAGAAGGGCAGGCCCGCGGGCCTGCCCTTCTTTTCTTGGAGCCTACTTGGAGTGGCTCAGCATCAGCTTGAGGTCCTCGTCCAGGTTCTGCAGGTCCTCCTCGTGCAGCACCTCATCGCTCAAGATGCCCAGCACCATGTTGTTGGTCACCGGGTCGACATCGCGGGTGGCCTTGAGCAGCTCGTTGTAGACCTGGATGGCGCACTGCTCGCCGCGGATGTTCTGGGCCAGCACCGCCACCACGTAGGGGTCCTCCGGGGCATCATAGCCGCAGTTGGAGAACTTGGGCCACTGGTCCGGAGAGAGCAGGGGCGTGCCGCCCAGCTGGATCAGGCGGTCGGCCACCAGCCCGGCATGGCGCAGCTCGTCGCCCGCGTGCTGGACCAGCTCGGCGATCACCGCGTCCTTCATGGGGCCCTTCACCACCTTGGCGCCCACCCAATACTGGTAATAAGCCAGCCATTCATCGGCCAGCGCCTTGTTCAACAGATTGACGATCTTCTCCCTGTGCTCTCCCACGATGGCTGAACCTTTGGTTCCCATATTGCCTCCCTTGTTTTGCGCCCTGATTGGCGCGAGCTCGCCTTTATCTTTGGGCCGTGCTGCTGATGCCAGTCTGCTCAAGCTTGGCTTCTTTCGCAAGCCCCTTTTTCACCTTCTTCTTGGCAGGATGCTTGGCCTTCTTGGGCTTGGGGTGGGCCTTGTTCCACTCTGCCGCCTTCACCGGCGCCTTCTGGCCCAGCTCATGCGCATGGCCGCCAGGCACCGGCGTGTTGAAGGCCTTGCCATCCGCATCCTGGTGCCAGTGGTAGCTGTTGGTGGCCTTTTCCCAATGCCCGCCATCCGCATCCAAGGGGCCTGGATGGGCCAGAGCCCGGCTGGCCAGGCTGGCAAAGAGCAGAGCCGCCATGATCAGAAAGAGCTTCCGCATACTGAACCCTCCCCTTTTTCGGCCAAAAGGCCGGGGCGCTCAAAGCACCCCGGCCTTTTGGCCAAATCCGGATTTTATTGAACTCAGTAGAACTCGATGTCGTCGACCATGATGTCGAAAGGCACACCGCCTGTGGCCGGCTGCACCCGCACCACTTCAGCCGTGGTGTCATCCCAAGCGAACGAATTGGACCCCGTGGCCCAACTGGGCTGGCCCCACCAAAGCTCAGTGACATCGTTGCCGCTATGCAGGGCCGGCTTGGTGCCATTGGCCGGGAACGCCACCTGGTAGTAGGTGAACTGGGTGGTGGAAAGGTCCGAACCAGCGATCTGCACATGGTAGTCAGTGCCACCACCGCTCACCGACCCTTCGGTCAGCACCACGCGATAGACCTGGCTGGGGTCGCTGTTCGGCCCAAGCTTCAGGGCGAAGCGCATTCCCGTGGCTCCCGCAGGCAAGGTCTTAAAATAGCTGCCATTGCTCAAATCCACCGCCGTTGTGCTCAGCGCACAGGCCATCTGGGCAAAAGGATTGCATGCGCCACCGCTGGTGCCCAGCACGCCGGTAAAGTGTCCGCACTCCAAGGGGCTCAAGGTGTTGCCGCCCGCATCAATAGGCGGATTGCCCGAAACTGGGTAGCTCATGGTTGTGAGCACGGCGCAAGTGTCATTGTCCATCGTTGTGTACCAGTACTGGCCCGTGTAGCTGGCGTTCATCAGCGCGAAGTCCGCGAACAGGCCGTTGAAGCTGCGCAAGGGCAGGCCTGAATTATTGGTGAATTGGATATTATCCAGATCTATGGCCCCGCTATAGGCGATCCCCTGCCCCGAAGCGGGCTGCACTTGAATGGCCTTGATTGTGGTCAAATCCATCCCTGTGAAGGCTGATAGGGGGATGGTGGAATGAACCCAGATGCCAACGCCAGGTGCGGTCGCTGTATCAAGGTAAGGCTGGGCATTCACCGGCCCGCTATTGCCGCCATTGCTTATCAGGACGATCGCCGGCCTGAAATCATTGCCCAGGGGCGTGCTGTTTGCAGGAACACGCCACCAGAGCTCCAAGGCCGTGAAGCTGCTGACGTTCCGCGTCTGCGGCATGGCGCTCATGTTCATCCACGCACCCGACGCATTGTAATTGACCGCAGTGATCGTCAGCCGCAGGTAGTGCGTGCTGGCTCCATAGCCCGTCCCATCCGACATCTCGT
>CAYXCT010000038.1:0-4581 GCA_964463435.1 uncultured bacterium
ATAGAGCAGGTCAAAGAGCTTGAGCGAGCGCTGGACGAGGTCCAGATGCCCGTTGGTGAGCGGGTCGAAGGTGCCGGGATAGAGCGCCACGCGCTTCATCATGCCCTGCCTTTCTTGCCCTTGGCCCCTGGGGCCAGTTGGAAGCCAGCCAAGCCGGCCAGCAGGCGGACATCCATGTCCAGGCGCTCATCCCGCAAGAGCGGGGACGCCATGCGCGCGCGGCGGCCGCCCGAAGCGTCCAGCTCGGCCAGCAGCAGGTCCGGCTCCAAGATGCGGGCCTGGGCCAGCAGGCTGCCATCCGGGCCCAGGGCCATGCTGCCGCCCCAGAAGCCCACGCCATCCTCGAACCCAGCGCGGTTGCAGAAGAGCACGCTCACGCCCAGGCTGAGCGCCCAGGCCGAGAGCAGGGCCTGCCAGTCGCGCGCGATGGCCAGGCCGCCCGGCGCCCGGCCCTTGAGCAGTCCCCGCGCCGGCGAGCTGGAGGCCACCAGCAGCACGCTGGCACCGCCCAAGGCCGCGGCCAGCGGCATGACCGCGTGCCAGGCGTCCTCGCAGACCAGCAAGCCGGCGGTGCCCAGCGCGGTGCCGGCCAGGGTGGGCCCATCGCCCGGAGCGAAATAGCGGGCCTCATCGAACATGCCGTAGGTGGGCAGGTAAGCCTTGGCATGCACGGCAGCCAAACGGCCCTGGCGGAAGAGGAGCAGGGCGTTGCTGAAGCAATGGCGGGCGTCTTCCCACACGCCGCCCACGGCCAGATCCATGCCCTTGCTCGCCGCGGCCAGCTGCTTGAGCGCCGGATGCCGGGCGCTCAGGGCCACCTCGGGCACCAGGTCCTTGAGGAAATAGCCGCTCAGGGCCAGCTCGGGGAAGAGCGCCAGCTGGGCGCCCCGCTTGCGGGCCAACGCGGCCTTGGCCAGCACTTGGGCCACGTTCTCATCCAGCCGCCCCAGGCGGGGCGCTATCTGGGCCAGGGCCACGCGCACGGCCGGGCTCAGGCTGTGAGGCGCTTGAGCGCCTGCGCTGCGGCCTTGGCGCGCTCGTGCTCGCGGGCCAGGTCCTCGGCCACCTGCGCCAGCTCGGCATGCAGGGCGTCCAATTCCTCGCGCTCGCGGCCCAAGAGCAGGGCCTTGAGCTCGCGGCGCCGCATCTCGTCCTCGTTGAAGAGGGAGGGCAGAAAGCCCATCAGCACCAAAGCGGCGGTCTGGCAGAGGAAGTAGGCCTGGCCCTGGGGGGCCAGGGCCGTCAGCCCCAAGCCCAGCCCCGCGGCCACCAGGCCAAAGACCACGCTGGAGCGCATGGGCTGAAAGTAGGCGAAGAGGGCCACCGCCACCAGGCTGGAATGGAAGAGAGACAGGCCCAGGCTGCCGCGCCTGAGGGCCAGCAAGGCCGCGAGCACAAGGAAGATGCTGGCAGCCACCATCACCACCTTGCGGCCGCGCTCGTTGATGCTGTTGATGTCGATGCTCATGCCCCCTCCCCGGCGGCGGCCCGCGGCAGCGGCAGGTTCTCGCTGGCCGCCAGCACATCGCAGAGCGTCCCCAGCAGGCGCAGGTCCTCATGGCTGAAGGCGTTGGCCCTGCTCCGGCACAGGCGCAGCACGGCCACCAGCCGGTCGCCGTGCACCACCGGCGCGCTGGCGATGCTGCGCACCGCGCCGCCCTGGCCCTTGAAGCGGATGTCCTTCT
This sequence comes from uncultured bacterium, assembly GCA_964463435.1. GTDB lineage: Bacteria > Oederibacteriota > JAJYGY01 > JAJYGY01 > JAJYGY01 > CAYXCT01. The sequence continues at coordinate 1,686 of CAYXCT010000038.1, forward strand.
CGATGTCGGCCACCAGCAGGCTCATGCGCCGGGCCGCCACCCATTGGTCGAACTCGGTGACCTCGCCCGGCTCCTGCGGCCCGTGGGTGCCGCGGCGCTGGGACACGGCCAGGCCCTGTGCCGAGGGCACCAGCACCCACAGCTCGCCGCCCTCCAGCAGGCTGAGCAGCTTGCTCGCGACCAGCTCCAAGCGGGCGTGGTAATCCTTGTTGGCAGCCAGGCCATCGGCCAGGTCGCGGGTGCGCTCCAGTCGCTCGGAGCGCGCGCGCGCGGCGGCCAGCAGGCCCTTCTCATGCTCCAGCTTCTCGTAGAGCTCGCGGCGCAGCCGCACCGCGTCATCGGCGTGGTCGGCCTGCAGCAGGCCCAGCTTGTTGGAGCGCTGGCGGAAGTACCAGCTCAAGGGCGCCAGCGCCGCGATCACCGCCATCTCCACGCCCAGCGCCGCGTGGCTGAAGCCTTCCATGCCCTCCAGCTGGGCGGCCTTGAAGAAGCCCAGGCCCTCGGCCAGGCCCGCCACCACCACCAGGCCGGGCAGCCCCCAGAAATTGGCGGAGAGCACGGCCAGCGGCGCGAAGAGCAGAAGGGTGGCCGGGGCCGGCTCAGGCAGGGCGGTGACCACCACCAGGCAGGCAGTCAGCACAGCAAGAGCCAAGCCCAGATGGATCCCCAGGGCGGTGTTGGAGCGCGCTTCGGTCACGATGGTTCCCTCAGATTCTGGGCTCAATAGCCCATCTGGGTCAGGGTGCGGATGTCTTCCTTGGCGCTGGGATTCTCGGGCTGGGATTCCAGCACCGCGGACCAGGCCTGGCGGGCCCGGGCAAAGTCACCGGTGTAATAGAGAGAGGCGCCCAGGCCGTTGCGGGCCGTGGCCAGGCCGGGGTCCAGGTCTAGGGCGCGCTGGAAGGACTGCTTGGCCTCGTCATAGCGGCCGGACAGGGCCAGGGCCGCGCCCAGGTTGTTGAAGCCCACGGCATCCGTGGGCTTGAGCTGGGTGTACTTGGCAAAGGCGTCCACGGCCTTGGGGTTGTCGCCGCGCTGAAAGTTGAGGTAGCCTCGGGCCCGCTGCGTGCCGGCATCGGCAGGGTCCAGGCTGGCGGCATGGTCATAGGCCTCCAGCGCGGCATCGGCGTGCTGCCCGCGGCGCAGGCTCAGGCCCAGGCCGCGCCACAGCGGGGCCTGCGAAGGGTCCGCGGCCGCGGCCTGGCGGTAGCTGGCAGCGGCATCCTCCCAGCGCTGGGCCGCCAGCGCGTCCTCGGCCTGGGCCTGCAGGGCGGCTAGCAGCGAGGCGCGGGCCGCGCGACGCGCCTCCATGGCATCCGCGACCCAAGCCTGGGGCCTGGGCTTGCCGTCCGGCCCCGCGCCATAGGACTGGGCATCGTCGCTGGAGAGGTCCAGAGCCTTCTGCCACTCCTGGATGGCCTGGGCCTTGTCGCCCTGGCGCTCCAAGGCCTGGCCCAGCACCTGATGCACGGCCGGGTCCTTGGGGTCGATGGCCAGCGACTGGCGCAGCTCCTGGATGGCATCGTCCACCTTGCCCTGGCCCAGCAGGTAGCGGCCCTGGTCGTAATGCGAGTAGCGGGCCAGCGCCGGCACCGCGGCGCCCAAGAGCAGCATTCCCAGGGCCAAGCCTTTGAGGGCAGGACGCATGCGGACCTCCTTGAGGTGGGGCTAAGCCACGGCTGCCGCGGCCAGCGGGCCGGCCAGCCGGTCCGCGTAGCCGAGCAGGGCCTGGCGCACAGCGCCCAGGTCTTCGGTCTTGTTGATCTGGTCGCGGACCTCCGCGGAACAGGGCAGGCCCTTCAGGTACCACATGGCGTGCTTGCGCATCTCCAAAAGCGAGCGCGGCCCCTTCTCGGCCACGCAGGCCTCGATGTGCTTCAGCAGGGTGGCCACCCGCTCAGGCCAAGCCGGCTCCGGGGGCAGGATGCCTGTCTCGAGCAATGCCAGCGAGCGCGAGAAGAGCCAGGGATTGCCCATGGCCCCGCGGGCCAGCAGCACGCCGTCCACCCCGCTCTCCTTCAGCCGGCGCGCGACATCCTCGGGCTCAAAGAGGTCGCCGTTGCCGACCACCGGGATGCTAAGGGCCTGCTTGACCTGGCTGATGACTCCCCAGTCCGCCTCGCCGGAGTACTTCTGGGCCCGCGTGCGGCCGTGCACCATCAGGCCGTGGGCCCCGGCATCCTCGATGCGCCGGCCTATCTCCACGGCGTTCACCAGGGCCTGGTCCCAGCCGATGCGGATCTTGGGGACCACGGGGAGCGGGGTGGCCTGGACCACCGCCGCCACCACCGCCTGCACCAGCTCCGGGTCCTTGAGCAGGGCCGAGCCGCCATTGTGGGCCACCACCTTGGGCACCGGGCAGCCGAAGTTGATGCCGATGAGGCTGGCGCCCAGGCCGGCCACCACCCGCGCCGCCTCGGCCATCTCGGCGGGGTCGCAGCCGAAGAGCTGCACGCCCACCGGGCCCTCCTCGGGGCCTATGTCCACCAGGCGGCGGGTCTTGCTGGAATCGCGCGCCAGGGCCGCGCTGGAGACCATCTCAGGGTGCGTCAGGCTGGCGCCATGCGCCTGGGCGAGCGCGCGGAAGGCATGGTCCGTGATGCCGCAGAGCGGGGCCATCAGGACAGGGTTCTTGAGCTCCAGATCTTTGAATTTGAGGGTTTTAGCCATGGCCAAAGCCAAGTTTACAATGTTTGATTTCATGCCGCAAAGCAATTTGCGCTAAAAACCCAGGCTCGGGCTGACGGAGAGGCTGAAATCTGAGCGCTCGCCCTCCAGCAGGCGCAGCCCCCCGGCATAGGCGATCATGGCGGCGTTATCGACACAGAGCCCAAGCGATGGAAAAACCACCTGGACCCCCAAGGGCTCGGCCCTTTTGGGTATCTCCATCCTCAGG